>CAYZMZ010000331.1:0-862 GCA_964479655.1 uncultured Planctomycetaceae bacterium | reverse complement strand
GGTGCTGTATTCGATGTTCAAAAGCGCGAATTTATCCCTGCAAATTATGGCGATTCTCCCCTTGGCCTTGGTCGGGGCGGTCGCTGCGATGGTTATTACCGGTCAAGCGAGAACCGTCCCCAATTTGGTGGGAATGATTTCTCTGTGCGGTGTCGCGTCGCGAAACGGTATTTTGCTTATCGATCATTATTTGCATCTGGTTAAATACGAAGGCGAAACGTTTAGCAAACAGATGATTATTCGCGCAGGACGAGACCGGGTTGCTCCGGTTTTGATGACCGCTTTAACCTCGGCGATTGGATTGATACCGCTGACTTTATCCCCCAACGAACCGGGACGTGAAATTCTGTATCCTATCGCAACAGTCGTTGTCGGCGGGATGATTACCTCAACTATGATGGAATTTTTCGTTCGTCCCGCATTATTTTGGACTTTTTACTGCAAAAAAGGAGAATAGCAAGGGGCTTGATTTATTCGCAAATAGGTGATTGAGTATCGAAGCCCGGCGGCATGTCGGGCTATAAGATTCCGGGCGGCAAAAAGTCGTCCTCCCAAAAATTTTCCGATTTTGGAAATCGAATCCCGTATCGTCCTTAATTCTGGCTGGCTTGAATCGCTTTTTCTGCGAGTAACTGTCCTGCCTTATAGCAGGCATCGAGTTGTTCCTGATTCGGGCGGAACTTGCTTTTTACGCCGGGCGAAACCAATTCCCAGCCCATTTTAGGCAGCAACTGATCTAATTCTTCTACCGCGCCGGTTCCCCAGCCAACGGAGCCAAAAGAGAATCCGAATTTGACCGGCGGTTTTAATCCGCCCAGATAATTCATCACGCCAGCCATGGCAGGCATCATTTTTGTGTTTA
>CAYZMZ010000330.1:0-4231 GCA_964479655.1 uncultured Planctomycetaceae bacterium | reverse complement strand
GCCTCATGTTTTTCTGTTAATATCCAATTCAAGTTGAATTATACTCTGATTCCACCTGGTTTTTCCCGGCTTATATTTCGGGCACTTCGATTAAATCAATTTCGCGTCCAGCCGTTTCTTTTCATCCTGATTTGCCCAACAGGAAGAACCTTCCTTTTGTTGGGCGAAATCAAAACGGTGTCGACCGGAAAAATCACGCAGCCATAGTATAATAGCCTTTTTTCAACTATTTTTTTGTCGGCTGGACAATAAGCCAGCGGGAAACCATTTCAATTTCCTTGGGACTTAGTATTCCCTCTTTTCCATAACAAGGCATACGATCGTTGGTTGTATTGTAGTACTTTGCATCGGAAATATTACTGGTAATACCCTCTGTCCAACTCTGCGAACAATACCCAGTTAAATCTACCGAAGGAGATTTAGGTGTAAATAATCCATAGAATTGATGGCAATTTGAACAGGAAAAAGTACTCGAAAAAGCTTCAACAAAGGCGTCTGAAATACCAACCGGCTTACCGTCTTTTATTTGACGCGGATTTTTCAATTTCGCCTCAGCAGCCAAGGTACTAATAATCAGTTCTTTTGCCGCAAGCATTTCCTTGCCGTATTCGGGATCGTCTTCGCTTTCCGAGGCAATGTCGCTTTCCATTTTGGATATTTCCTTGATCATCGTACCGTCTTTGGCAAACGCAGTTTTCCCTAGATAATTATCCGTTTTGAGAGTTTTGGAGTCTAACCAGCCGGCAATCCATTCTCTGGAACCGTACTGAAAGAGATTCGGCGCAGAGGGATTTTCACAAACCATTCCCTTGCCTTGAGCATCGGTAAGATTATGGCAAGAGGCGCATTGGGCTTTGAAAATCTTTTCACCCTGAAGGAACCAGTCGTTTTTCACCATATACAACGCCCCTTTGGGATG
The DNA here is from genome assembly GCA_964479655.1 of uncultured Planctomycetaceae bacterium. GTDB lineage: Bacteria > Planctomycetota > Planctomycetia > Pirellulales > Thermoguttaceae > RUG11551. Next base: position 3,312 of record CAYZMZ010000330.1, on the reverse strand, counting down.
GATTCCGCCCTTGGCTTTGATCAATTCCGATACCCGCAGAGATTCTGTCGCGTCTTTCTGCCAAGCATCTAAATAGGATTCGTCTTTGGCATCCCGATTATAAGAGCTAACCGTCAGCCAGGCAGCCACACAAAACAGACCTAAAGTCAGACAGATATTAAATACATGACAACCACTTTTCAATCCGGTAAACGGCATCAGGAAAAATAGAATGGCTAAAATTCCAGGAATACAAAAAATCAGCACGATTTCAGGAGTTCCCTGTAATCGGAGAGTATATTCATACAGACCGCGAAAAGACCATTCAGGTCGAGCGGCTTCAAAAGCGTCCATCGGATTGGTAGACGCAGGAGAACCTAATGCCGCTCCGTATTGAATACCCGGATCGGTCGGAAGATTGCTGTTGACGTGCCCGAAATGAAATACCAACCCTAAAACCAATACCGTGAAAATAGTCCAACCGATCGTATTATACAAACACTGAGAGGGCCAGAACTTAACGCTCTGCGAAGCGGTTTCGCACGCGCCCTTGCAAGGGCAAGCCGAAACATTTCCCAACGTCTTTTGTTCTGCCGCGCGATACCACACCCAGCCATGTAAAAACAGCAAGGCGATAAAACCGCCTCCGCACAAACCAATATGCAAAGCCAGAAATCGGCTGATTGTCAAGGTGCTAAACGCCGATCCGCCCAAAGCCAACTTGTACAAAGGTTCCCCGATCCAGGGCAACAAAAGTAAATACTTGGTTCTTACCGCCGTTGCCGCCAGCGAGTTTTGATCCCATCGGAGTAAATCACCCGTCAGGCAGGCACCCAAGGCGCAGAAAAACATAAAAATACTGCACCAGAAAATTACCTCGCGCGGAAATTTATAACCGCCGGAAAGAATCAGCTTGATTACGTAAAACAAACATAGCGCAACCAGTAACTGGGCGCTATAATGATGTATCCCGCGCAACAGCCAGCCGCAGGATACGTTGTTCTGAATGTTGTATACACTTTCCCAGGCAGAATTAACGCCTGCGGAGTAATATAGCCACATAACAAACCCGGTAAGAATCTGCGTAAAAACCGCAAAGGCGATTGTCGCAGAAAGAACTCGTAAACAGCTCCAGCCTTTGGCGTACTGTTGTTTGCAGTAATTATCCATGCAGGAAAGTAAACCAAATCTGTTTTCCAACCAGTCCCAGAGGGGCATAATAGTCTTGCAGAAAGCACACGGTTGATTATCTTTATCTTTATTTATTGTTGGCAGTTCCATGATTTTAATCTAATCTGAGGGGAAAGGGAAAAATAACCGATATTTTTTACTGGTTCCATTTGAAATTTTCCGGTTTGCATAACAAGACGCAGTCGTTTCATTTCGCCACAGTCGGTAAAACAAGAAGTTGTTTGACTCTGGATGCGACATTAAAACGACATCGACAGGAAATTTCAAGGAATCATAGTATAATAAACGTTAAACGAGTTAAACCGAGATTTTTTGTTCGCAGCCGAACTTAAAATTCTGGAATTTAACGTAAACAATTCCATCTCGGACTTCGGCGTCCAATTTATCCATATCGCGTGGACTGATTGAGGAGCCGTTTTGTTTTCCGTCCAGCTGAAAAAAGGCGTTGTGGCAAGGACATTTAAATCGTTTTTCAGCTTCGCTATACGCGATAAAACAGCCGTTATGCGGACATAAAACGTTAAAGGCCTCGACCGTATCGCCCACTCGACGAATCCAGACCGCTCCGACTGGAACGTTAGAATATTTTGTCCACCCGTCCTGCATATCGGAAATAATGGCTTTTTTAACGGGAGAACCGTCTTCGGGAATCTGGCTCAACTCACCGAGATTAAACTCCTGAACTCCAGCTGAACCGGATTGATTAATAAGGGGGCTAAAACCGCTAGCAGCTGCGGACAAGGCAGCCGGAGCTACCGACACGGCTCCTAAACCTATTGTAGCAATCGCGGCGCAAAAATCGCGGCGCGATTCACCTAATGCTTTACAAGGACAAACTCGAGATGATTCCATGTGAGATTGTAGAATGGTTAAAGTGGTAAGGAAAAAATGATTTTGTGTACGACAAAACCGGGATGATTGACGCCTGGATTGAGATTATCCAATCCAGCATTCAACCTTTACTATATATTATAACAAAAAAATCCGATATGCCTATACCTATAAACCGATAAATAATCTGATAAATTACGTGGAAAAGTTACGGCTAAGATTGGTATACTGGTTCCACTTGACTTTTTCCGGTTTGCATAACAAAAATCAGTCGTTTCATTTCGCCGTAATCGGTAAAATAAGAGATTATTTGATTCTGGCGGCGAAAACAAAACGATGTCAAGAAGAAAAATTCACTTAGTCATACTATAAAATCCGATGTTCAGTCAAGAAAATTAGGAGCGGGAGGATTGACAAAAATAAAATAATAGGCTATACTACGGCAAGAATTTTATGAAAATGCCCTCATGGCTCAATTGGATAGAGCAGCGGACTTCTAATCCGCAGGTTTCAGGTTCGAGTCCTGATGGGGGTATCAGCCCTGTTTGCCGTGAGTTGCAAGCAGGGCTTTTTTTTCGTGCAAAATGCCCTTTTTCTAAGCTCATTCGATTCTTTCTGTTTTTCCTTGCAATTTATTTCAACCGCCTGCGTGGGTGAAATTGTGCCCGAATTTGTGGGAAAATTGCATGGGGAATTCGGGGACTTTTTTATGGAAAATTGTACGATATAAAAATCCGCTCCGATTCAGTTTAAAATATAGCGGGGTTCCCCGTCTTGTTGACCAACCTACTTATCGCTCGAAACAGCCGCCGGGTATTTTTGAAATCAACCGTTTCTGGTTATACTGATTCCACTTGAAATTTCCGCTTATATTTCAGTAAAACAGCCGTTGAATTTCGCCTTAATTGGTAAAATAAGGGGCTATTTGATTCTGGAGGCGAACTCAAAACGATGTCAAGAGAAAAAACCGCATAGCCCTAGTATAAACGGGATAGTTGCAAATTCCTTGAGTTGAGTGTATAATGTTTACCGACATGGTTCCGTTCTATTTTTAGAATTTTACTATTATAATAGAAAATCCCTGTCTTTTCAAAACCCATCGTGGGCAGATACCGAATTACCGGAAGAGCCCTTATTGACAAATTATTTCTGGTTTTTTAGATTTATTTCGCTTGAATTTCCTTCTTTTTCGACTATTTTCCACTTTTTTTCGATTTTTCGGGATTTTTGGCGTGACATTTTTCAACTTTAGATCCTTAATATAATAGAGGGATTTGAAATCCATTTTTCGATTCCGTTTAAAAGATTTTA
>CAYZMZ010000329.1:0-4248 GCA_964479655.1 uncultured Planctomycetaceae bacterium | reverse complement strand
ACTTTTTACTGTTTGGGCAAGATAAGTCGCGTCTAAAAACTCGTCGGACGTTTCAGATACAATCGGAATAACACAAACCGGTTCCGTTTCGCTTTCAATAGACGCCTCTTCCAGCGGTTTTCCGTCGATAGTATCTTCCCAGCCGAACTCGGGAGCCAAATTGAGTTTTTTGGCAATTTCCGGCTTACGGTAATTTGCGTCCACGATAAGCGTTTTTATACCCTGATTTTTTATACTCCGTGCTGCAGATAGCAATAACATCGTGCAGCCGGACGCCTGACGGGATGAAACGAACCCAATTATCTTATGTCCGTTTTTTCGGCAGGAATCAATTTCAGCAACCAGACCTGCCAAGCGGTCCGCAGATTGAGATTCTATTTTATCGCATTCTGCCGGCCAAGCAAATTTTTTAACGCTAAACGAAGGTTCAAACATTTTATTTATCTTATTGAGTTTGTTGGATAACTGGCGGCTGTATAAGGAACGGCATTGGGATCGGATTCAAAATCGTCGGTTAAAGTAGGAGAGGAATAACTCTCCTCTGAATTGTTGTACTGATTTCCAATCGCCGGAGCGACGGAGGCGATTTCAGGACTGCCAGCCGACGGCCATGCGGGCATCGAAGCGTTGCCCATTTGATTGACTCCCAATTCATTGTTCGCAACGGGATAGGAGGCGACGGCATTGGAATGAGGCGGCATTATCTGACGGGCGGATTCTTCGCCGGAGATTGCAAACGTGGCGCGTGCCTCTGGAACCGAGTTCCATTGATTGTCTTCCGCTGCGAAAATTTCCGGGGAAGAATACTCTCCCGTGCTTTCCTGACGCATTTGATCGGTAAACGAGGCTTGTGCGGAAACCGGAGCCTGAGAATAAGCGTTATTAGACGCTACAGCCGAGGTTTCGGGCAATTGATCTGATTTTGACGCGGGATTGCTCTCTGACAGCACGGTATCTGTCAACGCAACGGGAGCTGGAACGCCAAATTCTACCAGTTCGTCGTTGTTGGACGCATCTCGGTTAGCCTTGTATGAAACTCCAGCAAAAACCAAAACGACCGTCAAAACAGCCAACGAACTTAATTTCAACGTTTCTTTATTTTTGAAAAAACCGGTCAGTTTTCCCCATTGAATACGGGAAGACCACCGCTTGAAATTGCTTTCAGAAACGGGAACCGCCGTCTGGGACTGATCAATACGCATTTTCTCGATTCCCTCAACAGCACTCGCCATCAACTCGTTAAAGGATTGCTGTTCAATCGGTTTTTCCGACGGTAAAACGGTTTCTTCTATCGGAGTTTCTACCGCTACATTTTGTACGGTTCCGGTTTGGGAGACCAACTGTTCAGGCGAATAGTTGAAATCCGATACTCTCGCTAAAATAGGCGGTTCACGGAACTGTGAAGGTGCGGGTTGTGATTCAAATTTCCAACTGGAATTAGTATTGTCCGTTGTTTTTGCGGCGGATATTTTCGCGGTTGGAGTCATACCCAAAACCGGACTGACAGCAGCGGATTTAGCCGCCACAGCCGATTTCTGCCGTTGTTCGTTGTCTTTATTTGCCCGATTAGGACGGCTAGAAATAGTTAAATCTACGGTAATCGGCGTAGACAGAGTACGTAATACATCTAAAGAGGAGTCGATAGAACAAGTACTTGCCCCTAGCGATTCCAAGACCGAGTCGGATTTAGACTCCGATGCTTCTTGTATTTCGGTTCCCAGATAACGATAGGTATTGTATGGCCTCATGGATAATTCTCCAAAACAGGTTTTATGTTGCAGTTGGTTAGCAGCTACAATTGTAATTAACTATTACACTTGTATTAGCTATCGTCTACAATTATACCGGTCTTGAAGAATAATCCAATAAAATAAGATAAAATGATTGTAACGTTTGTCTATTTTGCCTATTCTTCCCGTTTCATGGGTTTGTCGCGACGATGAACGGGGTGCGCAACAACGAGAAGTCCCAAGCCAACACATAAAATAACCAGAAAGTAGGCTAGCATGTAGGAAGACCAAGACGGTTCAACGTTCATAACAGATTCGTCTACAGCGGCCTTTTTTTTTGCCGCTAGGCATAGCAGGGGAATTGCCGAAACGACGATAAATAAAATGGTTCGATAAAACAGATGGCGAATGGTATTATTCATAAAAACGTCTTCTTTTGCAGGTTAAGGGGAGAAATATTCTTTATTCTCAACAAACAATATTATTCTCAACAAACAATATTATTCTCAACAAACCGTATTTTATACTAGTTCCGCTTGAAATTTCCCGGCTTATACTACCATGAAACAGCCGTTTCATTTGACCTTAATCGGTAAAAAGGATGGTTATATTCATACGGCGGCGAAATCAAAACGGCGACGATAGGAAAAATCAAGCAATCATAGTATAACTCCTTTTAGAAGAAGATTCAATATGCCCAAGGAAGAAAAATCCAGTTTTTATCGAAAAAATCGGGAAAAAACAAAAAATCTTCCTTAATTTTGATAAAATCCTCAATATAATTGTTGACAAGTTTTCAATTTGGAGGCAAAATAGAGAAAATATGGTATAATCGAATATATAGACAACTTGATGATTTCTCGCCCCCGATAAAAAGAGGGGGAGTTATCGACAATACTTCAACACGATGCAGCAATACAGTCTATTTAGTCAAACAAATCTGACAAATCAGACCGTTGCCAAGAAAATCCAAGCGACTTTGAATTTGCATTCCTTAATAAAAATTGTATTCCTTAATTATTAAGACTTACAGGTTGGATACCAAACGGAAATTCCTTTCCCATGGAAGATACTCACACACCTAACGACCCCAGCTTATCCAAAACGGAAAAGCTTTTTGTCAATCCAGACGACGCCTCCGGGACGCAGCCGCCGATGGGAGATGGAATAATTAAAACGGAATCGTCGATAAAGCAATCCGGCAGTCATCTTACAGCCGCCTGGACGGGACCGGAAAACGTCGGTTCGCAAACTGCCGCTCCCGCTTTAGATTCGCCGCCGCCTTCAGACGCAACGGTAATTCGTTCTTCCGAAAACAGCGTTCCGATCGCTCCGCCGGTTGTCCAAGCCAAAAATAATATTCCTGACGTAAAAATTATTTCCGATAACGTTGTTTCAGGAAATCTTCCGTCCTCAGTTCAACTAGGGAATTTCACCCTGGTTGAATGTATTGGAGGCGGCGGGATGGGGCGAGTTTACCGCGCCTTGGATAGCAAGCTGGACCGATACGTGGCGTTGAAAGTTCTGGCTCCCAACCAAAATTCAGAGGATTTTCGCGAACGGTTTACCATTGAAGCCAAAGCGGCGGCGAAATTACATCACGAAAATATTGTTACCGTCTATTCCTATGGCGATTTTAATGGTCTGACGTACCTGGCGATGGAATATATTCCAGGCGTAAATATTCGGGATTTGGTCAATAAAAACGGACCGCTGTCGATTGAAGATACCCTTTCCTACGCCATTCAGCTGGCCTCGGCTTTGGAACATATCAATCAGATGGGAATCGTCCATCGAGATATAAAGCCGTCTAACGTACTGATAACCGAAGACGGAATCGCCAAGGTTATCGATTTGGGACTGGCTAAAAATTCGATGTCTCCAGCAGATGAACTTACTGCCACCGGTGTTACTTTAGGCACCTTTGATTACATTTCACCCGAACAGGCGCGCGATCCGAGATTGGTAGACATTCGTTCTGATATTTACTCCCTCGGCTGCTCGCTGTTTTTTATGCTTTCCGGACAGCCGCCGTATCCAAAAGGAACCGCGCTGCAAAAATTACTCCGGCATCAGGGAGAAGCTCCGCCCAACGTTCAGGATTTTCGCTCCGATGTTCCAGACCGCCTGGCGACGATTATTACCCGATGTATGGCGAAAAATGCCGATATGCGCTATCAAACTCCGCAGCAGCTGTCCAAAGCGTTGTATATCGCTGCCGAGGAATTGGGTATGCGTCCGCTCGGCATTTCCCTGGCGAAATGGTATCTGCCTTCTATTTCACGAATAAAAATCTGGAAAGACAGATTATGGTGGATTTTACCCGTTGTTTTTTTGGTGTTAATCGTTTTGATTCTCGATGGCATTTGGAAATTGCCTGACAGAGACATGGAATTTTTGCCCGATGCGCCGGGACTTCATGGCGAAATTGATTCCTTTGATATTCCCAAAAATCAGCCGACCCTGGATACTCCGATGTCCGTTGAATAACATACTGTAAATTGAATAACATACTGTA
>CAYZMZ010000328.1:0-4251 GCA_964479655.1 uncultured Planctomycetaceae bacterium | reverse complement strand
TTACGTTCTTTTTTATCGATCGGATAAACTCCTGACTTGCAGCCGGATTGTTGCTGTCGGAGGAATCCAGCGATAATTGCGTTAGAATCAAAACGCCTTTGCCAATTGCCGCCTGAATGGTATGACAATATTCCTGTCCTTGCGGGGAACCTAACGAGTTTATACTATGACTACGTGAATTTTTCTTCTTGACATCGTTTTGATTTCGCCCTTCAGAATCAACATAAACCTTTGTTTTATCGATTGGAGCGAAATGAAATGACTGTTGTTTATTATACAAGCCGGAAAAAGTCAAGAGTGAGGAGTTTGGATTAAAAAACGGACCGGCAGCCGGACGGACAAACGGTTTATTGCAAGACCAGTACTTCGTATACGGATTATTATCTGGACAAGACAAAGTCAAATCAGACAGTTTAATCGGAAGCCAATTCAGGGGATACGTATCCTGATGAAGCACCAAAACCGTACCGCCGCGCTGAATAAAAGCAGATACTTTGTCTACCGTGTTATTCTGTTTATGTACGTTAAACTCTTTTTGTTCGCCAATCAGATTTTGTAATTGATTTTCGCCAATAACCAGCAAGCCAATATTATCGAGATTTTCCAGCGACGGCACTATTTCTACGGGGATATTTTCCGAGGAAATCGCTTTAAGATAATCGGATTGTAGTCCGATATATCCGATTTTTGAACTCGACGGTCGAGGTAAACTTTGAATAGGATTGAATTTTCGGGATATTTCCAAATCGAATGTTCTGTTTACCTTCCCCGATTCGACGAAATAGGAATCCTCTCCGGGAGCCAATAATCCCCCGGAATACGATCTTGTGCTCTCTGAATTATTATCGGGAACGATTTTATGCGTCAGTTCCAAATCAACAGTACAGATTATACAGGCTGCACCTTTTTGATCCAATTCAATTTTTGAAAAATCCAGATCAACGGTAATCGATTTTCTTTCAGCGGGTTTTAAGACCACCGTATAATTCTGCGGCGGCAAATTGAATTTTATCCCATCCGAATCGGCGGGATTTTTCGCGGTAACCGTTAGATTCAACTGACGAGTCGCATCCGTATCGTTTATAAGAAACAAGTCTAACGATTTCTTTTCGCCCGCCCAACAAGAATAATTTACCGGACGAACGATAACCGTAACCGGCTGGTAGGCGTCTTTGGCTGCCTTATATCGCGGATTGGGCTTTCCTTCAACTATCGGCGCGACACCCGGCTCGGTAATTACCCAAGGGCATAAACCGGTAACTCCCGCCGCACGATAAGCGGGAATTTGCATCGCCCAGGTTCGGGCTTTTGTTTGGGCCATCGCGTCCTGCTGCGAAAGCTGATACGCCCGTTCACCCAGAATTAAACTGTAACTGTCTGCCGTCTGATAACCTTGCAGATGCAAAAACTCGCCGATATAAAGCGGTTTTTTGTGATTCCATTTCCAAAAAGTTTTCGGCTCAGACGCCAAAACCTTGCCCGATTCCATCCACCAACCTACATCAGGCCAGTTTGTATCTTCATGCGACGCTGAATTTCCTGCGAAATCAAGCGGATAATGAATATTGATTATATCGGCGATTCCAGACTGGTCGTTTGGATTCTCTTCAGATTTTACCGATGGATCCATATCAGCCTCGAACATAACAGGACGGGTACCGTCATACTGCTGCGCCTTTATTCCCGCTTTTGCAAGAAGGGATTGACAGTCTGGATTACAGTATTTTCCACCGCAATGGAGCAGCTCATTTTCCATCGATAGGATACAAAAAGACGGGTTATTTCTGAATTTCTTTTGCAATGCACAAATATGAACTTGATAATTTGTCCAGAACTGTGGGTCTGTTAGGGCATACGAACGGGCATAACAAAAAGCGGCGGATTCCAAAATCAGCGGCATTCCCGCCTCGTCCGCAACTTCAACCCAATGCCGAGGCCATAAATTAGCGTGCAAGCGCATAAAATTACAATTCGCAATTCTGATTGAACGGTACATCTCCCATGCTTTTTCCCGATTTAACTCCGTTTGGATGGATTTATCGGGGTGCTTGGAAGTACCTAAAGCGTGCATCGGAACTCCGTTAAGATAAAATAAATCTCCAACGCAACGAAATTCCCTGAAACCAAAACGAGCGGCTTTATTTATCCTCTCAATAAACGAATTGCCGTTATTCGCCGCCCCGTTTTCTTCATCGTTTTTTTCAGAAAGACAAACGCAATTCAAATTATACAAAAACGGAACTCGCGGACTCCATAAACAGGGAGTATCCCATTTTTTAGCGATTGTAAAAGACTGGCTTGCGTTGGCAGGAATAGTAACTTTTTGATCTGGTATAATCGGAACCGAATTATTCTCCAAGATTGCAAATTTCCGGCTGGTTTGATCGGGAACAATCGCCATTTTTACCCGTATCGACTGCGGTTTTGAGGTCAGATTCTTAATTGACGTCGAAACCGTGATTGTCTTTTTCTCGACGGACGTTTGGATGAACAAATCGTCGATATATATCGTATCGCGGATTTCCAGCCGAACGGGTTCCCAAATTCCGATTTTATTAAATCCCTGAGAACCGATAGGCCATAAAATTCGATCTTTGATTGTATCTCGCAATCCGCCCCAGTCCGGGGTAATTTCGGGCGTAGCGCAGGGCTTGCAAATCGATTCATAGCCCTCAACGCGAACAAGAAGCGTATATTCCCCGCCCGATTCGGTTAGAGGGGTAATATCGAGCTCAAACGGCTCTCCCCCGCCAGAATATTCGCCGACTTTGTGATTATCAATCCAGATAAGAGCCGAAAATTTAATGCTGTCAAAGCACAAAAAACGATGTTTATCGGGCGAATCCAGTTTTTCAACACTGAATTTGCATTTATACCAAAGCGTCTTTTGCCCCTCCCATAAGCCGACGTATTCCGGAACGGAAACCGATTTCCAATCGGGAGAATTATCGTCGGGAAGAGTTTCCGGAGTCAGGTCAGCGGTTGTTTGCAACAATTGCCATTGAGAAGGCAATCCCTGATTCGTTTGCGAATAAGCGATTGAGACAATACATAAACATAGCAACATCAATCCGATTTGACGCATAATTATTGCTCCTGAATTTGAAACCGCATGCAAAAACATGCTGTAAGGATATATATGTAACACGCAATATTTTCTTAATCCGTGCTGTCAGACCCTTAAAAACACCCTAAAATTTTTCCAATCGAAACGTATGCGTTTTTACAATCTATACCGGTTCCACTTGACTTTTTCCGGTTTGCATAACAAACCTCAGCCGTTTCATTTTGCCCCAATCGCTCACCCCAAGGGTTGTTTAATTCTGGTCAGGGACGAAATTAAAACAACGTTAAGAGAAAAAATCACGTAGTTATAGTATAAAATATCTGAAGAAAGCGGCGTATATTTGAAGTAAGCGACTTATTATCGCTTTCCGCATTTTATACATTCGTTTTTCTTCTCGCCGTATCCGCACTGGTCGCAAAGACGAGCGGGAATTGTAGCTCCGGGAGCACCGCATTTAACGCATCGATTTTTGTTATCTCCAGCGGCGCATTGAGAACATAACATCGCTTGAATTTTCGCTCCGGGAGCACCGCATTTAACGCAATTGTTTTGCTTACCGTTGGCAGCACATTGCTCGCATAATAGCGCCCATGTATCCGCCGCAGGCGACAGATCTGAAACGGTTGCTAAATTATCCCAGGGCTGAATTGGTTGGAATAGGGATCTGACAAGTACGAGGGGACGAACCGGGCAGATATTTTTACAATGATCACAAGATAACGATATATTGGCACTTACGACCAAAAAAATCAAAAGGGAAATCGCTTTTTTCATGGCGGCGTCTCCAAATTCGGTGGGTGGGGCGGGAAAAACGGGGGATATATATATACTGCTTTCACTTGAGTTTTCCGGTTTATATTTTCATAAACCAGTCGTTTCATTTCGCCTTGATCGGCAAAACAAAGATTTAGCTCAACTTATGGGGCGAAATCAAAACGGCGTCAAAAGGAAAATTCAATCAGTCATAGTATAAATACTATACTTATTATAGTCTACCATCAACTATCGCCTATTTTATACCCTTTTAGAGAAAAAATCAACTCCCCTTTGAACTAAAATCTAAATTTTCTTGCACTTTTTTCAAAAAAAATGGTTTTTCCCGCAGATTATGCCACATCTAAAAGTATCAATAGGCCCATTCCTCCCCGAATCAAGGCAAATCCCGCGCGGATATTTTTCGAGAT
>CAYZMZ010000327.1:3454-4256 GCA_964479655.1 uncultured Planctomycetaceae bacterium | reverse complement strand
CAAACGCGCTTTGAACCGGGTGTAATTTACGGCTACGATGGTCCGATGATTACAACGGCGCAGCAGTTGGGCATTTGGTATCAAACGCGCTCGCTAACTTGGTGGATGCTCTATAATCCAAGTTGGTGGGAATGGAAAAATCGGATTAAAAGTCCATTTAGAATTACTAAACTGGTTCAGCAAATCAAACGAAATAACATAAAACTGGTCTATACCAATACCGCCTGCATTTACGAGGGAGCGATTGCCGCTAAAATCGCCGGAGTTCCGCATATCTGGCATATTCACGAGGTTCTCAACAATCAGTACATGTACCCGCGTCTACTACCGTTAAATATAATCGGCAGGATAATCAATCGATTCAGCAGCCGGGTAATTTTTGAATCGGAGGCGTCCCGCCAAATTGCCGCTCGCTGGATAGACCCCGCCAAGTCGATTGCAATTCCCAATTCCGTTCGATTTACCAACAACGCAGGTTTTGAATCCGGATTCTGCCGAATGAAATTTGGATTTCGTCCCAGCGATATTGTTATTCTCTGGGCAGGACGATTTTCAGATCGGAAAAATCCGATGCTTTTAATCGACGCGATCGAAAAAATGAAGTATAAAGACGGCGTAAAAGTCCTCTTTGTCGGCGACGGTCCGCTTAAACATGAAATGGAAAGAGCTATCAACAATCGCGGTTTGGATTCCTCCGTTCAGATTCTGCCCTTTCAGGATAATATCAGGTCCGTTCTCGCCTGCGCAGACGTTCTTACCCTGACTTCCATTGAAGAATCGTTTGGTTTGGTTTTAATTTCAC
>CAYZMZ010000327.1:0-3444 GCA_964479655.1 uncultured Planctomycetaceae bacterium | reverse complement strand
GTTTTAGTCGAAGCCGGTATTTTCCGTATTCCGGTTGTTGCAGCCAAAAGTCAAGGACCCAGCGAAATTATTATCGATGGGAAAAATGGATTTCTGGTTCGGCAAAACGACGCCGCTCATCTGGCTCAGCGTTTAGACCGCCTCGTTTCCGATTTGCCTTTAAGATATAGAATGGGTAAAGCCAACCATCGACGCGTTTTGGAAGAATACAATCCGGCTACCAACACGCAAAAAATCGAGCTGGAAATAGACAAATTACTTTCAAAAACCGTACCGCAATCACCGACTTCGGAATAACAGCGTTGACGGATTCATTCAACTAAACAATAATTACATACACACAAAGATTTATCTTGTAAAAATTACTACTATGGAATACAGAACAGAACACGACAGTATGGGAGAGGTTCAAATTCCCGCCCAGGTTTATTACGGAGCTCAGACGCAGCGGGCGATCGATAATTTTCCGATTTCCGGTCAGGCAATTCCGCCGGCGTTAATTCATGCTATGGGAATCGTTAAAAAGGCGTGTGCGAAGGCGAATCATTCTCTTCAGGTTTTCCAAACGCTCAAAAACAAGCTCTCCGATGACCAGTATCAGGCTATTCTCAACGCATGCGAAGAGGTTGCCGCTGGAAAGTTTGACGACCAATTCCCCATCGATATTTATCAAACCGGGTCTGGAACCTCCAGCAATATGAACGCCAACGAGGTTATTTCCAATCGCGCTATAGAACTGGTCGGATTGAACCGCTTCGATCAAAACAAGGCGATTCATCCCAACGATCACGTTAATTGCTCGCAAAGTACAAACGATACGTTTCCTACGGCGATTCATGTTGCCTTGGCAAAGGAAATTATGAACGAATTGATACCTGCTATTAAAGAGGCGGAAAAGATTCTGGCTCAAAAAGCGGAATTATGGAAAGACGTTTTGAAAATCGGACGAACTCACCTGGCAGACGCAACACCTATGACCGTTGGACAGGAGTTCAGCGGCTTCGCCCGGCAGTTTCAGCTATCCGCCAAGCGCGCTTCCCAGGCGGTCTATCCGCTTTTGGAACTGCCGGTCGGCGGAACGGCTGTCGGAACGGGAATTAACGCGCATAAAGAATTTGGAAACGTCGTCGCTCAATATATCGGGCAGGAAACCGGACTCAATTTCATCGAAGCGGAAAATCATTTTGAAGCCAACGCCCAGCGCGATGGATTAGCCGAGGCGCATAGTTTGATTAAATCGGTCGCTGTTACGATGTTCAACGTAGCCAACAATATCCGATTTCTCGGTTCCGGACCTCGTTGCGGATATTACGAAATAATTCTTCCCGACTTGCAGCCGGGCAGTTCTATTATGCCCGGTAAAGTCAATCCGGTTTTATGCGAAAGTTTGATGCAGGTTTCCGCACGCGTTATCGGCAACGATGTAACAATCACTCAATGCGCCGCCTCATGCGGACAGTTTCAACTCAATATCGGCATGCCTGTTATGGCGGCAACGGCGTTGGAATCCGTTAAAATTCTAACCAACGCGATTCGGGTATTCGCTCAGCGATGCCTTGCCAATCTACAAGTCAATGCCGAACAATGCAACTCCGCCATCGAAAAAAGCCTGTCGATGGTTACAGGATTAAATCCTTACATCGGATACGAAATGGCAGCAAAGCTGGCTAAGCAGGCGTTCAAGGAAGGAAAAACGATTCGTCAGCTATGTCAGGAATTAAACATACTTCCCGCCGACCAGCTCAACGACGGATTGAATCCCCGTAAAATGGCAGGGAACTAAAAAGACCGCATAAACAAAAATACCGTTGTTTTGTTTTTTCAGAAAATAGATTACTGTAAACATACCGCTTCCACTTGAAATTTCCCGGTCTGTATTATGTAAACCAGCCGTTTCATTTCGCCTTGCCCCGTAAAATAAAGGGTTGTTTGATTGATCAGGCGAAATCAAAACGGTGTCGATAGGAAAAATCAAGTAGTCATAAGTCATAGTATAATTACTACAATACAAATAGCAAAGGACGCAATACAGATGGCAGAAATTTGGTTATGGGTTGGATTTCTCGGACTGGTCTTTTTTATGCTCGCCCTGGATTTAGGCGTTTTTAATCGCAAAGCGCATGTTATGGGCATTCGCGAGGCGTTGGGCTGGACTGCCGTCTGGATTGCCATGGCGTTGCTGTTTAACGTAGCCATTTATTTTATCTATCAGTACGATTTCGCTCATATTTCCGAGCATTATCATAACGGCAAGGTCGTCGGCGGGCATACGGCGGCTGTCGAATTTCTGGTGGGGTATTTAGTCGAAAAATCGCTTTCGTTGGATAATATCTTTGTTATCAGTATAATTTTCAGCTACTTTGCTATCCCCGCCATTTATCAGCATCGGGTATTATTCTGGGGAATTTTAGGAGCGTTAATTTTACGCGGATTGATGATTATCGTCGGAGCGCATTTAATCGAGAAGTTTGAATGGATGATATACATTTTTGCCGCTCTGTTATTCTTTACCGCTCTAAAAATGATGTTTTCCAGCGAGCATGAAGTTCATCCCGATAAAAACCCGATTGTAAAACTGGCGCGACGATTCCTGCCGGTTTCTTCCGGAATAAACGGCGAGCATTTTTTCGTTCGCGAAAACAATATGCTTATGATGACCCCGTTGTTTTTGGCGTTGTTAGTAATCGAAACCAGCGATGTAATTTTCGCGGTTGATTCTATTCCCGCAATTTTTGGTATAACACACGATCCGTTTTTGGTATTTACGTCGAATATATTCGCCCTGTTGGGATTGCGGTCGCTATATTTCGCCTTGGCTGCGATGATCAATCGATTCCATTATCTTAAACATAGCTTGGTAATTATTTTACTTTTTGTCAGCTTAAAAATGATTTTAGGCGGAATTTACAAAGACGCGATTGCCGCCAGTACGATTTACGGCTGGAGTTTAAAAGATGTCGTTACTCTTTCGTCGCTGGTCGTTATTGTAGTTGTAATGACTCTTGGAATTATCGCGTCCCAGATTTGGGTTAAAAAGCACCCGGAACAATCGACCTGAATACACCCCGCCCCCAAGCCGGTCTAGAATTTATTTAACGGGAAGGCACGCCCCCGGGCCGGGGAGGCAGTTCGGCTACCGCCGGTTGCCGAAAAAGGATTGGTATTATTCAAGGCAATTTTACGGGAAGGCGCGAAGGCACGAAGGAGCACGAAGAAAAATTATAAGGGTGATTTTGAATACCGCATTGAACGGGAGTATACGCGGATTTGTAACGATAAGCAAATTTTCGGCAACCGGCGGTAGCCGAACTGCTTCCCCGGCTCGGGGTTCAACCGTTATGCGGTTGGGGAGCAATACAACCCAAGCGGTATTCAAAATCAATCCTTATAATTCTTCTTCGTAAACTTCGTGTCTTCGCGCCTTCCCGTAAAATTGTTATAAAT
>CAYZMZ010000326.1:0-4274 GCA_964479655.1 uncultured Planctomycetaceae bacterium | reverse complement strand
ATGAACGCTCGCAAGATACCGCCGACCAATTGGAAGAAGAACGCCGATTGCTGTTTGTCGCGATTACCCGTGCGAAAAAAGAACTGTTTCTTTCCTACGTTGGTCGACGACGAATGCAGGGAATTTATCAAGATACCGCTCCGAGTGAATTTTTAATGGAGCTGCCGCGCTCGGAAATGGACTGTCATGTAAATTCCGACTTTGACGACGAACCCGATACCAAGCAGACGGAATTGGACGACTACCCGGATTCTTTTCCCGATTCCATTCCAACGGGTAAAAAACGTTTTTCCAACCTGTTTGCGGACAATATCTGGAACCATGGCAATCCCTGGGTAAAAGACAAGTCCAAGGGCGGCGACAAGGCAAAGTCCAAGTCCAGTTCCAAGACCGGTTCCAAATCCAAGTCGAAATCTCAAAGGAACCCCGACGGCTTTTCCGATGAGTTGCCCGATACGAAATTTTTCGACGAGTTTTAAATAGTCCGCGGGGAAAATATCGTTTGTAGATGCACAAATCAGCCGACTTTTCGAGAACTATTGGTTAGGTCAGGTATTAATCGTTCTTTAACGTTTGAAAAATATCTTTTCGAATAAGTTTGGGCGAATTGTTCAAGGGAAACGTACTGTATCGGGTGCAACAATCTCATATTTAATTTCCGACAAATCAAAACCTTTTTCTTGTATCCATGAATTTTCTTTGAGCAATTTTTTAAGAGCTTCGTTAAAATTTTGCCCCTCCTCAAATCCTAATATTTGCAGATTTTCAATCGATTCTCCATTGGGTGCAATGGTTTCCCCCTCCGCTGTAAAGAAAATATAATTCTTATTCATGATCAATTTTCCTGTATTCTCCATGACCTAAAAAATCAATATATCCCGCATTCCTCAAAATTTGAAGTTGTTGCCGAATTTTTGCCTGAATATTGTTGTTCTTTGGATGTTTTTTTGCCAAAATGCTTTCAAACTGATAAACTTCAGTTAGCGAAAAACTATCTTTTTGAATGGAGTTTAGACATTTTAAGACATCAAACACCCAACCTCGTCTTTCCAAGTTTCCCTCCAACAATAATTTTGTTCGATTCAATTTTTCTATTACAGATTCTTGAGGTTCAATTTTTCCTTTTGCAATTAAAGCAATTCGCCCCTGTTTTGGAATGGAAGCCAATAGAATATTGCACCCAACCCATCCAGCTCTTCTGGCTTCTTGCGACAGGGGAGAGCGTCTCTCAATAATCGCAGGGATAAAAAAGTGTTTGGGTACAACGATTAAATCGTGAACATTCATTCTTATATTATCATATTCCAAAAATAAAAAATCGGGATTACTATTACTTGTAATCCGCTGAATCATTTTATCATAAGACCCGTCATTTACCGTTTTCCCAAAATAACCGTTTTTACTTTTTAACTCAAAAATATTTCCGCATGACACACAAGAAAAGTCTGATACCGGAGAGTTATTCGGACTTTGAACTACGGTACTGTTACCGCATCGGGGACAATACATATTTGTATTCACCCAGCCTTCTGTGAGCCTTCTTGCAATCTGCGATTTGCTAGAATAACCTGCCGCAAGCGTGGTGTCAAATGCAAGATTTATAATCATGTTTGTTCAAATGTAAGGGATATAAAATTAAAGGAGTACCGATTCTACAACTATATTGTAATCGAATATTCCGGGTCATCATTTAGCAAAAATAACCTTGTTTAAAATATAAAAATGAAAACCTAACGGTCTTGGTACTATTGACTATAGGGCATCGTTCTCTTCCGTTGATTCTGACATTTTTTTGTTCCTTTGGAGAACCTTCGCCTATCTACCTTAATACATAATACAGATAGTATAACATTTGATTCAGTTTTGTCAACTAAAAAAATGATATTTTAATAATTGTTTGTTTTTATAAAATTTTGCGCTAGGCATTTGGATGTAAATTATATAATATTTACTTTAATTTCCTGATAAAAACACATCATCAGCAAAAGGGGGCTGTCAATTTCCCTACAATTTATAGCAAAGAATCATTGATTGTGGCATCTAACATTAAAATCAACTATCGGATTTAGTTAGTTCAAAGGAATCTGCTTATTGCTATCCTCCCCCGAACGTTGGCAAAAGTCGGTCAACTGCCATTTTGGCATAAAGATTCTGTTGTCAAGCACAATATAACAGAAAAAGCGCGATAATAATAGAGAAAAAGCGTTTCTATCTTCCCTAAATTGTTATATTTATAGATAAGAAAGTCTAAATAACTGATTTTACGTTGTTTTGGCACGGAAATTGCTATTTAACGAGTTTATAGGTTTTCTTGACAATTGATGTATGTAACCCGTTTGGTTAAGTCAGGAAAGACAGACAAATTTTAGTGATAACCGAACGATAATTTAATAAACAGATTTTACGTTTAAGGAGGAACCACTGTGGCTAAACAGATGGCTTTTGATGAAAAGGCTCGTCAGCCGATTTTGGCTGGCGTTCAAAAACTGGCACGTGCGGTAAAAAGCACTTTAGGTCCGCGCGGTCGAAATGCGGTTTTGGACAAAGGTTGGGGTGCTCCCAAGATTACTAAAGACGGGGTTACCGTAGCAAAAGATATAGAATTAGAAGACCCGGAAGAAAATCTCGGCGCTCAGCTTGTTAAAGAAGCCGCCTCGAAGACCAACGATATTGCCGGCGATGGTACAACCACGGCAACGGTTCTGGCGGAAGCTATTTTCACCGAAGGTTTAAAAGTCGTCGCAGCCGGCGCCGACCCGATGGCTTTATCTCGCGGTATCGCTAAGGCGGCTAACGCGGTAGCGGCGGAAGTCGAATCCAAAGGCAAGTCAATCGACGACAAGAGCAAAAAAGAAATCGCTCAGGTTGCCTCGCTTGCTGGTAATAACGACCCGACGGTTGGCGCAATTCTGGCCGACGCCTTCTTAAAAGTAGGCAAAAACGGCGTAATCACCGTTGAAGAAGGCAAGTCTAACGAAACCGTTGTTGAAGTTGTAGAAGGTATGCAGTTCGATCGCGGCTATCTCTCTCCGCATTTTGTCAACAACGAAGAAAAACAGCTGGTAGAATTTGATAATCCGCTGATTCTGGTTTACGAAGATAAAATCTCGAACGTTAAATCTTTAGTTCCGGTTTTGGAAGCGGTTAGTAAAGCGGGTAAGCCGCTGGTTATTATTGCCGAAGACGTAGACGGCGACGCGCTGGCCACGTTGGTTGTCAATAAGATGCGCGGTATTCTTAACGTTGTTGCGGTTAAGGCTCCGGGTTACGGAGATCGCCGCAAAGCCATGCTGGGTGATATCGCCACTTTAACCGGTGGAAACGCGATTTTCAAAGATTTAGGCGTAAAGCTGGAATCCGTGCAGCTGTCCGATTTGGGCAAGTGCAAGAAAATTATCGTTGCGTCTGATAAAACAACTATCGTAGACGGAGCGGGTGCGAAAGATGCTATCGATGGCAGAGCGGAACAAATTCGTGCTGAAATCGAAAAAACGACCAGCGATTACGATCGCGAAAAACTGCAGGAACGCTTGGCGAAACTGGCAGGCGGCGTAGCGCAAATAAAGGTAGGAGCGACGACTGAAACTGAAATGAAGGAACGCAAGTTCCTTTTGGAAGACGCTAAAGCCGCAACGGCGGCTGCGCTGGAAAAAGGTATTGTTCCCGGCGGCGGCATTGCGTTGTTAAGAAGTGCGGCGGTTGTCGATACGCTCAAGCTGAAAGGCGACGAAGCATTGGGAGCGCAAATTCTCAAACGCGCTTTAACCGCTCCGACTCGCGCGATTGCCGAAAACGCCGGTATTGACGGCGGTATTGTGGTCAATCGAGTTTTGCGCATGAAAGATTTTGCCGAAGGATATGATGCTGATAAAGACACCTATTGCAACTTAATCGAAGCTGGAGTCATTGACCCGGTCAAGGTTGTTCAAACCGCTTTGACCAACGCGGCGTCTGTTGCCGGATTGCTGCTGACGACCAGCTGCGCAATTACGATAATTCCGAAAGAAGAACCCGCCATGCCTCAAGGCGGTCCTGGAATGGACGGCGGCATGGGAGGAATGGGTGGTATGGGCGGCATGGGAATGCCCGGCATGATGTAATAATGAACGTTTGATCAGAGGAAGTTAATATCGCTGGTTGCGTTTTGTCTTCCTCTGAATCGGGGATTTCGTTTTTTCAAGTCTGTTGTTTAATCAATTCAAAAATAAAATTTATAGCAATAAAGATAGAAAAACTATTACATTCACTGGATATGCAGATGATTTGCTATATAG
>CAYZMZ010000325.1:0-4302 GCA_964479655.1 uncultured Planctomycetaceae bacterium | reverse complement strand
GTAAAAAACGTTTTTTGCCCTTTCTTATTGTTTGATATTTTATTGTCAAAAAAACAAGATGGAATAATAAACAATACTTTCCGATACAAAGTTGTAGTTTGCGTGTTTGTTCAAGGAAAAATCAAATGAATATTGGAATGAATCTGTTGTTGTGGACCGATGTGATGGACGAAAAAGGATTGGTAATTTGTGCCCGATTGAAAGAAATGGGGTTTGATTCGGTTGAATTGCCGGGTTACGACGGCGGCTACAAAAATCTGGCGGCGAATGTATGAAGATGAATTTCAGTTAGCCGCTGAAGGATTGCAGTTTATCCGGCGAAGTGTACAGTATACTGGTTCCACTTGAATTTTTCCGGCTCGTATTATCTATTATCACAAAACAGCCGTTTCATTTTATTTTAATCAGTAAAATCGGGAGTTTTTATTTCTACGGGAGCGGAAATCAAGGCATCGATAGAAAAAAATACGTGGTGATAGTATTGCTCAGGAATCCGAATAGTATTCACCACGTTTGTTACAATAAGGGCTTGCGGAATGTATCGACAATTTACGCTCCGCCCTGCCCCAACGTTATTTGTGTTCAGTGTACGCGCCGGCGACTTCATTGAGCAGGATTTCGGTATCCGCCATGTGTTCGCCTAGACATCGTGCAATGTTCTGCACGGTAATTACGTTCTTGCGAATAACCTCCCGAGCCTTTTCCGCAACCTGCTCACGGCGCAATTCCGATTCCGTTACGTCTTGAATGACCCCGCCGACCGTCTGACCGGGAGTAATCGAAAAGACGTTGATATGAAGCACTCGGTCCCCGTAAATCTGATTCGTTCGTTCTATGTCTTCCCCCGATTTGAGAACGGCGTCAAACAAGTCGGAAAATTCGATCATTGTAGACAGAAATGCCCCTGAAAGCGTTCCGCAGGAATCAAACGCGGTTAAAGAATCTTCGCCTGCCATCTGAGCAAACATCCGATTACATTCGATTACCACCAGGTTTTTATCCGCTAAAACAACGGCTGCGGGAATATATCTGATTAACGCGTTAGACGTTTTTTGCGCGATTTTTCGTAATTGAGACAGGCACATGTTCGGCTCCGCCTTGCCGTCGATCATCGCTTGGGCAAACTGCCGACAGGTATTGTATCCGCACCCGCCGCAGTTTAATTCGTCCTGAACAGAATGCTTGCCGATCGATTCTAACGCCTCGCGGATAATCCATTCCTCTTTGGGAACATTATCCACCGGCTTGGTAATAATCGGCTGACGAATATCGACGGGGACTTTCCGCCCGATACTGGATTTATTCGGCGCCATCATAGCGGTCTGCATTAACGTTGCAACGCCTGACCCTTGAACGGGCATAACAGGACCGTTGACGCAGCCGCCGTCGCAGGCTAACGCCTCGATAAACAGCTTTCCGCCCAAGGATTCAATTTGCTTTTGATCTGACGATTCCAGTACCCGGGCTATATCGGGCAAGCCGGAAACTGCGATAAGATGTACTTTTACATCGGGTGAACGCATTGTGTCGTTCATACCGCCTTCCAGCGAATAAAAACGTCCTTCCTGTGCGGGTTCGGGAACCGGAGTTTGCGTTTCCGGCATGGCGTTTAAATCAATGTTTTTCTCTTCCAGCCAGGCGGATAAATCCTGAAACGTTAACGCCAGATTTAAAACGGCGGGATTCCGGTCTGCCTCGTTTTTCTTTGCCGCGCAGGGACCGAAAAAGATCACCTTGATTTTATCTCCGTAGGTTTTACGGAGCAGCTTGGCGTGCGCCTGAACGGGAGAGGCCAGCTCGGTAATACAGCTTTTCCATTGAGGTAAATACTTGCTGATATAATCTACGGCGGCAGGACAAGCACTGGAAATATAGACACCGGGTTTGGCGGCTGCCAGTTCGGTTGCGTTTTGTGCACTGACCAGCTGCGCGCCCAAGGCGGTTTCACTTACTCCCGCAAATCCCAATTGTTTAATCGCCCCGGTCAGCTGATTTATACTCGTATGAGGGAAATACCCCACGAAACTGGGGGCGATTGAGGCGTAGACGGTTTCCCCTTGCTCGATGAGATATTTTGCCCGTCCGAGGTCTGAGCGGATTTTCTTGGCGTGAGCGGGGCAGACTTTAACGCATACTCCGCAGCAAACGCACATTTGAGGAATTACCGCCGCGCGAGCGTTGACTATTTGAATAGCTTTACAATGACAATGACGAACGCACTTGTAGCAGTCCTGACATTCGTTTTCTGTAGTATAAACAGGGAATTGACTGTTCACGATAATATTGGGGGATTAGAGGGAATATAGTTCAAATAAGTATACGTTGTATTCAAATAGATACAATGAGCTGTTGTACTATTCGTTACTTTCAAACAGCGATTTGAGAATATCACCCATCACGCCGGTATCGACGTTGGTATATACTTTATCGTTGACTTTTACAATCGGACCTTCGGGGCATTTGCCTGTACAAAGACTTCCGCCGAGCTGAACATCGACTTCATCTTTAAGTCCGTGCAGTTCCAGGTATTTTTCGACAAATTCTACGTTTTTCGCGTTTCCCCGTGAAAAACAGGAACTGCCGATACAAATTTCTATTTTGGGTATTGACATAATAAAACTCGTCTCTGAAGACATCTCAAGGATAGAAGTCGATATTTCATTTCCGACGAACTACCGCTTCTTTCCTCTATTATAAACGCAGTCGATGGTTTCGTCAAGACCAGCCAGAATTGATTCCGTGAAATTTCCGGTATTTTTTACCGATTATCATGCGATTTTCCTATCGGACGTCGTTTTGATTTCGTCCGATAAATTGAACTCTCCCGCTATTTTACGCAATGGGGTGAAATAAACGGCTGGAATACGACAGTAAGAATCCCGGAATCCCGAATAAATTCAAGTGGAATCCGTATATCGATAATTTTGTAAATCCAGCTTATTCTGATAAAATTACTCTTGACTGTTTTAGGGAAAACGGCTATACTCTTTTTAGTCCGATTTTCAGGACTGTTGTTATACAGAATCGATTCATTTTTTATCAAATACCTGTTTTATCAGGGAGTTGTTTTATCAAGGAGTTGTAAATGAGTCAGATGAAAGATTATTTCTTGGTGGATCCGCAGACACAAATGCCAATCGAAAGTTACCGTCTTCCGTCGGACTGGTCGGCTTCGGGCAAAGTCGTTTGGAATATATCGGATAAATCGAATTTCGTGCTTTGGGCGGCGATTTTCAAGGATACGCGAACTGGGTGTCGGGTAAAAACGTGTTCAGCAGTACATTTGTCAACTTTTGGACCGGCGAGCAGTTCTCCGTGTGCCCAAAATCCGCAGGCACTGGTTCAAATGTTCCAGTCGGATTTATGCGAATTGACAGGACAGACAAGCGGTTTTCAGCCTGTATCCGTTTCGCTTAAACCGACCAGCGACGCAGGATTTCGCGATAAGATTCAAGCCGCAGCTGGGATGATGCCAGGTGTAACGAATTGCTTCGGACTGGAATTTTCAGCCGTCTATTCGTACCTTGAAAACGGGACGAAACAGCGGGCGATGACAACGACTCCGCTGGTTGGCTACGACTGCCGTTCGGTATTTCAAATGATTGGTCTGCTGGAATTGGTTCGACCGATAATTTCAGCGGGACCGGACAGCGAAATGGACGCTTTTATCAAAACGCTTGACGACGTAATTATCAGCTGCAAGCCGAATCCCGCCTGGCGGCAGATGTATGAAAATCTGTCTATGAAAATTTCCGAGGAATATCGTATTTCGTCTACGCAGGCAACGCGGAGAATGTGCCAAAGCATGGAACAGGCGCGGCAATCCCAAATGCAATCGTTCCGTCAACGAATGAACTCCAGTCCATCTGTCGGAAGTACTTCCAGCGACGTAAATCAGCGGGTTAGCGATATGTGGAGCGATTGTATACGAGAAACGGAAGAGCATGCCGATCCGTTTGATTCTGGTCAGTCGCTGATTATTTCCAATCAGCATGAACATGCGTGGGTTAATTCCAGCAACGAAGTTGTATACTCCGATAATTCGCTTTGGAATCCGAATACCGATTCAACCTTTAATAAGACCGAATGGCGCGATGTGAAGGAGTAATCGATAGAAGACCCCGGGGCGGAGATTATTCCAGTTCAATTTTACGGGAAGACGCGACCCCGGGGCGGGGATCCCTGTTCGGCTACCGCCGGTTGCCGAAACGTTGATTTATCGTTGTAAAGGCAATTTTACGGGAAGACGCGAAGACACGAAGGAGCACGAAGAGGGGAATATAAGGGGGGGATTTTGAATAC
>CAYZMZ010000324.1:2704-4350 GCA_964479655.1 uncultured Planctomycetaceae bacterium | reverse complement strand
CGTGCCTTCGCGTCTTCCCGTAAAATTGAATTGGAATAACCCGGCTCGGGGGCGTGCCTTCCCGTTATTTTCCCAAATTTAGGTGAACGCTGTTGGGGGAATGGGAGCAAGCTCCCAGTACTCCAAACGGAATCCCGTTGGCTAGCGGGAATCGGCTATTGCGCTCGCCTAACCGGTCGGTCAAGACGCACGCGCATCAGATTATCGGTAATAATCCAATCCTCCGGTTTTAATCCCTTCCGAATTACACGCATATTGTCGTTTTGCAGCGGTCCCAGTTCCACGATTCGCATTTCAGGCAGATTATTCGCGCCGAGGGTATAAACAAACCGTTCGGACTGATTGGTTCCCAAACATTCTTCAGGAACCAAAAGCGCGTTGTATTGGTCGGTTACAGAAATTCTAACGTGAACCGTCATTCCGGGCTGAAACACACGTTCTCCGCTGGCAGATTTTGGATTATCGCAAATCGCCCGTACCAGCCGCGTGCCGGACGACTGCTCCAAAGCGGGCGTTGCGTAGTCGAGAACCGCGTTCCGGGTAAACTCCGATTCGCCTGACAGACGGAACTGAATCGTTTGATTCGTTTTCTGATCCGGATCGTTTTGTTTGCGCTGGTCGGCGATTCGTTTTAGATTCTGAACGGTTTCTTCATCCAAATATAAATATATGTATATCGGATTAACCTTTACAATACGAACCAGAATCGTCGAATTAGCCTGAACCAGATTTCCAATCGATACTTGGGAATTACAAACGTAGCCGTCAATCGGGGCGTAAATACGGGAATAGTTCAGATTTAGTTGTGCCGTCTGAACGTTGGCTTTCGCGACCTCAATTTGAGCCTGGCATTCTTTCAGGTCAAATTCAGCCAGATCATACGCCTGTTCCGAAATCGCTTTGTCGGGCAGAAGTCGTTTAGCGCGTTCCCAGTCTTTCTGGAGCCGAGTCTGACGAGTTTGAAGAACCTCCAACTCGCCCTTGGCGTTAGCCAACGCCGCCTCATACAGATTCGGATCGATTACAAACAGCAATTGTCCTTCCTTAACCTCGTCCCCTTCCCGAAATGCCGAGTTCGGAATGCCGGGCGCGGCGGATTGTCCCGTTTTTTCAGACAGACTAATCGGCAGTCCGTTTTGCGGATCGATTTTCATCGTAGCGTCTTTTTTGAACGTGCATTCAACCAGCGTTCCGGAAACCTGTGCCCGGACTTCGACTTCGTCAAAAGACGCCATTCGTCCGGTAAACTGTTCGTAATCAACCACTTTTCGGACAGCGGGATTAATCATCGTGCATTGAAGCGGCTCGATAGCTTGCGTACCGCCTTGTTGAGCTGGAGAGATCCCGTTCACCGCAAACAGTCCCGATAATTTATCGCAGCCTGCTAAACATACAAACATACTGCATAGAATACATACAGTCATAAAATATCTTTTGTTCATCTGAATCCTCTTATTATTCTTTTTTTGATCTAATCTAATTTAATTTTGTTCTGTTCAATTCAATTCAATTCAATTCAGACACTGGTTTTTTCCGTAGAAGAATTTTTTCGTGAGCCGAAAATCATCATAATTACGGAATAAAAAACGGGGGTCAGGAAAATTCCAAACAGGGTTACACCGAGCATTCCTGCAAACACGGCGACG
>CAYZMZ010000324.1:0-2694 GCA_964479655.1 uncultured Planctomycetaceae bacterium | reverse complement strand
CATTTCATGCCCTGCCCCGGTTGAAAACAGCAGGGGAACCACGCCGAGAATAAAAGCCATGGAGGTCATAATAATCGGACGCAGACGCAATCGAGCTGCTTCTACCGCCGCCTCAACACGAGGCATTCCTTCCGTCTGAAGCTGTTTGGCGAACTCTACAATCAGAATCGCGTTCTTGCACGCCAGACCAACCAAAACAAGGAATCCGATCTGGGTAAATATGTTCATATCTAATCCTTCCAGACGAACGCCCGTCAGAGAGCAAAGCAGGCACATTGGAACGACGAGAATAATCGCCAGCGGCAAAGCCAGCGATTCATACTGCGCCGACAGAACGAGAAAGACGAACAGAACCGCAAAGGCGAATACATACATCGCGGTATTACCCGCCGTCTTTTCCAATAGCGACAGTTCCGCCCATTCAAACCCCATCCCTTGAGGCAGGTTTTCAGAACACAGCTTTTCCATTTCGTTTAACGCCTCGCCGGAACTGATTCCCGGAACCGCTTCGCCGGTAATCGCGGCTGCGGTGTACATATTAAATCGAGGAACGGTTAGCGGTCCGGTTTTATCTACCAGTTTGGCGATTGATCCCAGAGGTACCATTTCCCCCTTTTCGTTTCTAACGTGAATGCGGTTAAGATTGGTATCTTCAGCCCGAAACTGACAATCGGCCTGCGCTTTGACCTGAAAATTGCGTCCCAAGTAGGTAAAATCGTTCACGTAATCAGAACCGAGCAATACCTGCAAGGTAGTAAAAACTTCGTCCATGCCGACGCCCATATCCATAGCCTTTTGTCTATCGATGTCAATATATTTTTGCGGCGTATTGGCTCTGAACTGCGTGTTGAGATTCTGTAATTTAGGATTGGCGTTTCCCAATTCGATTAAATCAGAGGAAACCTGCTGTAAGGCGGACAGTCCTAAATTTCCCTGATCTTGAAGTTGAAGTTTGAATCCGGACGAGGCTCCCATGCCCATTCCGTCTACCGGAGCGGGACGATTGACGACGACCAACGCCTCTGGAATTTCTTTCACCGCTCGACGCATCAGTTCTTTACGAATATCGAGGTCTGAAATCCCCGACTTTTTGCGTTCTTCAAACGGATCCAGAATAATCATAATAGAGCCGAAATTGGAAACCGCTCCTGCCGACAGAAATGAAACGCCGTCTACGCTGGAAACCGCCCGAATCCCCTTGATGGGACGACTTTCGGGGTCTTTCGGATTTCCAAAACAGATTTGCTGGAATCTTATACACGCTTCTGTGGTTCTGTCCAGCGATGCCGCATCGGGCAGTTGTAAAAAAGCCATCAAATAACCTCTGTCCTGCGGCGTAACGAAACCGGTCGGAGTACTCATAAATGTATTATACGTTAAATAAAGCAGTCCAATATAAACAAGAACGACGATAAAACTTAACCGCAGCAGGAATCGAACCAGCCGACAGTAAACCGCGGTTGTTACTCCGAAGCCGAAATTGAACAGTTTGAAAAACCAGCCTGCGGTTAAATCGATAAGCCAGGTAAGCGGATCGCGGCGGGTTCCTTTCGGCTTCAAAATCAAAGCCGCCATTGCAGGGGACAAAGTCAGCGAATTAAACGCGGAAATAACCGTTGAAACGGCAATCGTTAAAGCGAACTGCTTAAAAAACGCCCCCGTAACTCCGGTGATAAACGCACACGGAACAAAAACGCAGCTTAAAACCAGCGCGATAGCAACCAGCGCGCCGGAAACCTCGTCCATCGCCGCTTTCGCCGCTTCTTTGGCATTGAGTCCTTTTTCCATGTGCCGCTCTACGTTTTCTACAACAACAATCGCGTCATCTACGACAATTCCAATCGCCAGTACCAAACCAAAAAGCGATAAGTTATTCAGGGAAAAGCCTAAAACTGACATCGCAGCAAACGTTCCGATAAGCGAAACGGGAATTGATAAAAGCGGAATCAGCGCGGCTCGCCATGATTGCAAAAATAAAATTACGACTAAAGCAACCAGAATAATCGCGTCTCGGAGCGTGTTCTTAACTTCAGCAATCGATTCCTCGATAAAAGGGGTATTGTCGTATACAATTGCGTATTTCAATCCGGGGGGAAAACGCTTTTCCAGCTCAATCATTTTAGCGCGAACCGCTTCCGCCGTTTTCAAGGCGTTGGCTCCCGGAAGCTGGGATACGGACAGGGTCGCCGTTTCCGTATTTCGATAGATTTCGCGGCGAAAAGAACCGTCGGGCAATCGATGCGCCTGATCCTTAAACGCCAGGTCGCCTTCTATATAGTCAACCACATCGGTCGATTTGGATGCAATATCCAGCCGCGCAACGTCCTTCAGGCGAACTTTACCTCCGTTTTCATCCGTTCGGATAACGATATTGCCAAACTCTTTTTCGTCTTTTAATCGCCCTTGAGTCAAAAGAATATTTTGGAATGCCAAAGGACGCGGGACGGGCTGCTGCCCCAATTGTCCGGCGGCTACCTGAACGTTTTGATTGCCGATCGCTGTTGTTACGTCCTTGGCGGTTACGTGCCGGGTCATCATTTTATCTGGATCAAGCCAAATGCGCATACTATACTCTTTTTCCCCATTGATTGTTGCGTCTCCTACCCCGTAAAGTCGGGAAATAACGTCGCGGGTATGGAGGCGATGGTAATTGCAAAGATAAAGCATGTCATAGTACGGCTGATTGTCTTCCGG
>CAYZMZ010000323.1:1068-4353 GCA_964479655.1 uncultured Planctomycetaceae bacterium | reverse complement strand
ATTTGTTCCTGAACCATTAAAGCAAGTATCTTTTTTTAACAGGTTCATAAACTCGACTTGAGTTTTTTTGTCCCATATTTGACCAGCAAAATGCTCTTGTAATAACTCAATTTCAGGAACCATTTTTACGGGCGTGCGAGGTGACGTTGTAATAAAAAGATGCTTGCTTTGAATTACCTTGGATTTCATAATAACACCTTACACGAAAAGGATATCTGAATCTTGAACGGTAGAAAACAGATTTGGTCTTTGAGATTCAAAATTAGTTACTAAAATATGGGAAGCCGCTGACTGGAATCGATTTCGAATATTAACGGCGTACTTTTTTCCATACTGATCGACAATCATACCAGCGTATAATTTTTCGGTTAATGGAGTTTTACCAATAACCAACAACGCTTTACATTTTAAGTTACGAAATTCCTCTGCCAAGGCGATATGACAAGCCTCGTTAAAACCGTCTTTGTATTCTTCGTTTCCGTAATCTGAAAATACGCAGTCGTACGGCGGGTCCAAAAACATAAAATCGTCTGGTTTCGCCATTTGGAAAATACGTTTATAATCTTTATTGAAAATTTGAGCGCGGGATAATAACTGATGATGCTCAACGGTAACCAAAGCTGTATTCAAATGAGGATAACGACCAAAAGGAACGTTGAATTCGCCTTTGGCATTATAACGAATCATGCCGGAATAAGCCGTTTTATTGATAAAAAAATACAGTAAGGCTTCTGAATATTTTTTGGGTGTTAGATCATTGAACATATCCCGTAACTGATAATAAAATTGTTCGTTTTTATTTTCAACCCGTTGCGTGGGATTCAGTTCTTTCTGCTGAATAAATAACGAATGGTTTTGTTCATAAATAGCCTGAACCTCGTCCAATTCGACTTTTAAGTGTTCAAAATCGTTTTTTACGCCCAAATAGAAATCTATCAGCTTTGAATTTATATCGTTGATAATCGCTCTTGCAGGACAAAGATAGAAAAACAACGCTCCCCCGCCGAAGAACGGTTCTATGTACCGACCTTGAAAAGCCGGAAGGTGTTCGAGAATTTGAGGAATTTCCCGAGACTTGCCTCCACGATATTTGACTAATGGTTTCATGTTGCGTAAACGATAAAATATTCTAAATTTGTTCCATTTGAAATTTGCCGGATTATATTGTTATACAACAGCCGTTTTATTTCGCCTTAACCAGTAAAACAGGGAGCTTTTATTCGTACTGGGGTGAAATCAAAACGGCTTCAATAGGAAAAATCAAGTAGTCATAGTATAAAAACCGAGCGGAAAAAAGTATAAAAATCGGCGTTATTCCAACGGCTTGAAAACCAGACCGGAAAGTAATTTCGGATAGAAATATGTGCTCTTTTGCGGCATTCGTTCGCCTGCAATACACAGCGTTTTGATGTTTTCTACCGTGGCAGGCATGACTAAAGCCGCCATCGGGAAAGACCCCGTCTTTAATTCGTCCGCAACTTCGCTGATTAAATGTACATACGTTGGCTTGACTTCTGCAGCCGGCGGCATTTTCAGAAGCGTTTCACAAATTAATTTGTGAAGAATACTAACGCCCAACGCCTGCCAGTCTTCGTTATGTTCAGGAGTAACCTCTGCAATTTTCTCTTTGCCGACATCCGTCAGCTTTACTAACGACCATTTATCGTCCTTGCGTGTATAAAGGGCAATTCGAGCTTGATTGGAACCCGTTTCCAAATCTTCCCACATCGTAGTACAGGCGTCTATTCCGGTAAGCGTTTCTTCCAGCGTAAAGCAATCGCCTAACGCGGATAGCAATTCCTGCTGATCAAACTCCGGAGCGTTGGGGAATAATCGATGCGTTGGTAATACCAGCAGACCGGGATCGTCCATGGCGACAAACATCGATAGAACAAACTGGGCGGGATGCTCTTTGGGAAGAGTACCTCCGTACATCTGGGCTAAATGATCACGATAATTGCAGGCGGTTTCATAACGATGATGTCCGTCGGCAATAAAGACCGGTTTATCGCTCATCAGCCGGGTTACCTGGGCGATTGTATCGCCGTCCGTCAGTACCCATAAACGGTGAACGACGCCTAAATGATCCGTTGCTTCCAAGGGGGGCAGATTGGCAACGGCTGAATCGAGAATAGCTTGGACTTCGTTTGTTGCGTCGGGATACAGACCAAAAATCTGGCTTAAATTCGTCTTGGTTGTCGTTGTCAGCATCAGACGGTCCGCTTTGGCAGACGCATGCGTCATTTCGTGAGGAAAAACCATTCCTTCTCCAAAACGCTGAACCTGTAAACCAGCCATAAAACCCTTGCGGAGAATCTTTTTTCCGCCGTATTCGTATTCCTGCGTATAAACGTAGATGGCGGCTTGCGGTTCCAAAGACAAGATGCCTTCGTCTTTCCAGGTTTTGAGTACTTTCGCGGCTCGGGTATAACGATTGTTTGATTCGTCGTCGGAAGGCAGCATCTTATTGAGAATCAGGCGAACGCAATTATACGGACTTTTTGCGTACAATGCGTCCTGAAGGGGTTCGTCGATTACATCGTACGGAGGGGCGATTACATCGGATAACGCTCCTACTTGTCCCAAATCATAACGAAGCCCGCGAAACGCTTGAATACTCGGCATGAATTACTCCTACAACTCAAATTGGTGATAAAATTTATATGCTAATTACGGGAAAATTTACTATCGACGTTATGCTACATTAAAACGTTTGATGGATAAACTTGCAAAACGGAAATTTCCAACGTAATCAGCAAATCAAAAAAACTGGTTTTGTTGCCATCCATGTTACTAAAAAGTGAATAATTATCAAGCCCCCCTTGTTATCCCCAAGGAAAGCGATATAATCCCGTAGCATGTATTGGTTCTGCTAAACGTTTTGTGCCGTTGTTTATGCGGTCGTTACCGAGAAATAACCCAATCGAGTATAGCACGTTTTGTAGAATCTGGCATTCGGGGTGCTCCCTTGCGTAACAGGGGGCTGAGATTATACCCTTGAACCTGATCCGGGTAATTCCGGCGTAGGAAATTACGATGCACAGTCTGATTTATCCGTGTTATACTGGTTCAACTTGACTTTTTCCGGTTTGCATAACAAACCACAGTCGTTTCATTTCGCCATAATCCGTAAAACTGAGAGTATTTATTCCTACGGGGGCGAAATCAAAACGATGTCAAGAAGAAAAAATCACGTAGTCATAGTATATCCTCCCGTTTTTTACGCAGTCAACGTTGATAGACGTTTGAGCGTTCATAAAAGCGGGAACGGTATAAAATATAATG
>CAYZMZ010000323.1:0-1058 GCA_964479655.1 uncultured Planctomycetaceae bacterium | reverse complement strand
GCGATTTTTGGTTAATTCGATTATTCTTGCTTTCAGACTATAGGTAACGCAATTTCCCCTGACCAACAACCAGGGCGAATTATATTGAGCAGCCGCTTAATGTTCGTCTATTATTTTATACTATTCATTTGATTTTATGCTTTATAGCGAAAGCCTGAAAAATATTCGGCCGCATAGTAATCAGGTGAAGTAGTATACAGAAAGGATTGTATTATGGCTTTATGCGAAAATGTGATTTCAAAAGCAATTGTTAAATCTTACAGCGAAAAGTTGCTATCTCATCTGGAAGTTGACGTAGCGATGGTAGGCGGCGGACCGTCGGCTCTTACTGCCGCCCGAATTTTAGCGCAAAACGGGAAAAAGGTAGCGATATTTGAGCGGCATTTAGCTCCCGGCGGCGGCGTTTGGGGTGGTGGAATGTTGTTCAACAACGTTGTTGTTCAGGACGATGTATTGGAAATGCTGGATTCGATTGGCATTCGTCATCAAGCAGTTCAGGACGCTCCGGGATACAATACCGTCGATTCCGTTGAATTGGCAAGCGGTCTGATTTTTTCGGCGGTTAAAGCCGGGGTTACGATTTTCAATTCCATGGCTGTAGAAGACGTGATTTTCAAAAACGGACGCGTTGGCGGCTTGGTACTCAACTGGGGACCGGTTCAGAAATTGGGAATGTTTGTCGATCCTTTGATGGTTGTTGCGAAATGCGTTTTGGACGGAACGGGACATCCGTGCGAGGTGATTAATTTGGCTGTAAAGAAAGCGCAGATAAAACTGGATACCCCTACCGGCGGAATTTTAGGCGAAAAACCCATGTGGGCCGATTCCGGCGAGCAATCTACGGTCGAAAATACTCGCGAGTACTATCCGGGGCTGTTTGCCTCTGGAATGAGTGCAAATAATATCATGGGCGGCTATCGAATGGGACCGATTTTCGGAGGCATGTTGAAATCCGGTCAAAAGGCAGCTCAACTGATTTTGGAACAGTTGAAATAAACGCGTTTTGAATATTTTACTATGACTACTTGATTTTTTCAATCAACGCCGTTTTTATTTCG
>CAYZMZ010000322.1:0-4358 GCA_964479655.1 uncultured Planctomycetaceae bacterium | reverse complement strand
ATAATTAATTGAATAACGCATCGACGTATTGGTCGGCATTGAATACGGCGAAATCCTCTGCCTTTTCTCCCAATCCGATAAATTTTACAGGCAGATTCATTTCCTGACGAATGGCTGCCGCAACGCCGCCTTTGGCGGTACCGTCCAGCTTGGCGAGAATTAACCCGGTACATTGAACGACATCGGAAAAATGTTTGGCTTGGGAAATTCCATTTTGTCCGGTTACGGCATCTAAAACCAGAAGCGTTTCGTGCGGAGCGTCTGGAATAATCTTGCTGATAACCCGACGAATTTTTTCCAGTTCTTTCATCAAATTGGTTTGAGTCTGCAAACGTCCAGCCGTATCGATAATACAAATATCGACCTTGTTTTCTACCGCGGCGACTGTCGCCCTATGAGCAACCGAGGCGGGGTCTGAATTAGCGGTTCCGGTAACAATTTGCGCTCCTAATCTATCCGCCCAAACGGTAAGCTGGTCTACTGCTGCGGCGCGAAAGGTATCTGCTGCGCCGAGTAAAACGGACTTGCCCTGTTGTCGGAACATGTACGTTAGTTTGGCGATTGAGGTTGTTTTACCGCAGCCGTTGACCCCGCAAACCATAATTATCGTTGGACCGGAAGATGCCATTTGAATCGGAACTTCCGGCTGTTTCATCAGTTCTTTCAAGCCGATTTTTATATGACCGACAATATCTTCCATCTGAACAACACGTCCGCGATAATTCGTTCGGATGTCGTCGACCATTTTTTGCGCCGCTGTGATTCCCATGTCGGTACGAATCAACTTGGCGAACAATTCTTCCAAAAAAACTTCGTCGATTAAACGTCCCTCAGACTTGAATAAATCGCGAATATCGGTAAATAGTATTTGCTGAGTCTTTTTCAGACTTTGACGAATACGGTCAAAAAATCCCATTCTATTTTCCTGTAATAATTTTTAGTATGCTCAAACATACCATATAAAATACAACTAACAGCGGTAATCGGAAAATCCGATTGCTGTAAATTTGATTATCTTGCTATTCCGTTTGAATTACCGGGGATTCTACTTGAAAAAACGGTTGTCAAGCGAACAATTCCCCGGAATCGATATTGATACTATACCAAAAAAGTTAAAGATCGGCAATAGCAATCGCCTCCGGTAATTTAATTCGGCCTTCGTACAGGGATCGCCCGATAATACAGGCCGCCATTCCAGCCTGTTTTAGCTGGGAAACGTCGTCCAGGGTTGTAACTCCGCCGGAGGCAACGACAGGCAGATTTAACGCCGCTTGCATCGCGCCCATCGCCGAAACGTTGGGTCCTTTCATCATGCCGTCGGTAGCAATATCCGTATAAACAATAGCAGCCAAAGGAAGATTAGCGTATTTTTTAGCCAGCTGGATAGCATCGGTCGAACTGGTTTCCAGCCAGCCGTCGGTTGCAACCATGCCGTTTCGGGCGTCGATTCCCAAAACCAGTTTACCGGGGAATTTGCGACACATTTCCGCAAACCATTCGGGTTGTTTGAGAGCCAAAGTACCGATTACCGCACGGGATAGTCCCGTAGCAAGCAATTCAGCAATAACCGTCTGTTCTCGAATTCCGCCGCCTAATTCGCAGGGAATAGCTGTTTTCGCCAGAATCGCCTTTACCGACGGCAGGTTGACTGGTTTTCCGTCTTTTGCGCCGTCCAAATCGACTAAATGTAAATGTCTCGCTCCTTGAGAAACCCATTTGAGAGCCATTTCTGCCGGATTGGCTCCGAAAACGGTTTCTTTATTGTAATCTCCCTGCTGAAGGCGGACGCACTGACCGCCGCGTAAATCAATTGCGGGCCAAATTTCCATAGTACTCTGATATTGCTTGGATTAAATTTGTCATAATAAACAACAATAAAAGTAAATTCCTTATGATATGAATTAACTTTCAACGCGTGTATTGTACAACGGTAACTTGATTTTGTCAACAGGTTTGCGACTTCAAATTGGAATAAAACCGACCCAATCCGATTTTTCCGGGTACCAAGTCCAGGTTTACCGGTTCTGCTTGGATATTTCCGGGGGCTTGAAATATAAAAATCAAGTAGTCGAAGGATAATTTGTCGAAGGATACTTTCCTGTCGCCCTTGAAAATTTCCGAATATCGGGTACATTGAGTAAAAACGTGAGTAATTTCCATTTGTGACTCCGATTTTGAGGTGTTTTACGGAGAAAATATCCAGAAAATGCTCCATAACCCGCCACTTTAGCGGCGGCCAGAAAACGGTCTAAAAAACGAATCTTGTTCGTCGAGTGCCTCGTTGCGGGACTCAACGAACGGGAGAATCGAGAAAAGGGGGGCTTTTGCCACGGACTGAAGTCCGGGTTATTGAGATTACCTTTCCTAAAATTGACACGAATTGGAATCATATTCATAAAAAATAAGGAACATCCAGCCGATTGCTGCGTGGTTTTAATAGAAGGGACGAATCAATCACGAATCAAATTTTAACGTGAACCGATTTTCCCGCGAAAAACGCCTGTATCCAGTTGCTGGAAACGCTGTAAATTGTTTAATTAGATACTTACAAAAAACAGAAGATAAACCGTGAATTTTACCTTTGATATTTTAAGCCAAGATGCGAACCGTCGAGCGCGCCGGGGAGTATTTCATACCCCGCATGGCGACGTTCAAACCCCTGCTTTTATGCCCGTTGGAACCGTTGGGTCGGTAAAAGGAATAGAAATACGTCAACTGGAAGAAACGGGAGCTGAAATGATTCTGGGAAATACCTATCATTTATCTCTCCGACCGGGAGAAGAAATCGTCGCTCGACAGGGCGGATTGCATCAATTCTGCGGTTGGAACGGTCCGATTCTGACAGACAGCGGCGGATTCCAAATTTTCTCTTTGGCGCAGATTTCTAAAATCAAGGAACAGGAAGCTATTTTCCGTTCTCATATAGACGGACATCTGATTAATTTATCACCGGAGCGGTCTGTAGAAATTCAACAGGCGTTAGGTTCCGACGTTGCAATGGTTTTGGATCACGTTGTTGGACTGCCGAATACGGAAGACGTTCTCCGGGAAGCGATGGAACGAACGGTTCGCTGGGCAAAGCGGTGCCGCGATGTTCATACGCGAACGGATCAGGCGCAGTTTGGAATCGTTCAGGGCGGTTTAATTCGTCAGTTGCGAGTTGAATGCGCGCAGAAACTGGCGGAAATTAATTTTGAAGGTTACGCAATCGGCGGGTTAAGTGTCGGGGAAGAACCTGAAATGATGTATCAGGCGATTGATTTTACGGTTCCTGCCATGCCGACGGATAAACCGCGGTATTTAATGGGCGTTGGAACACCGCAGGATATTTTGGAAGGAATAGATCGCGGAATCGACCTTTTTGACTGCGTAATGCCGACGCGCAACGGACGAAACGCTTTTGCGTTTACGGATTTCGGACCGCTTCGCATGAGAAACGCGCAGTATGCGGAAGATTCCCGTCCGTTGGAAGAGGATTGTCCCTGCCCCGCTTGCCGCCGCAGTCGAGCGTATATCCGACATCTGTTTCAATCCGGTGAAATGCTTGGTCCGATTTTACTATCTATACATAATATCACGTATTATCAAAGATTGGTTCGACGTGCCCGGGAAGCGATTGTAGCCGGAACCTGGTCGCAGTTTAAACGAGATCGTTTTGACGGCTGGGGACTTTTACGATGACCGCGTGATTTTTTCCCTCGACGTCGTTTTGATTTCGTTTGATGAATGGAATTTGCATCTCGTTTTATTTTGTCGAAATCGGAGATGAAATTGGGGGAAATTTAAATGGGCTGGTTTGGTAATCGAAAAGCAGAAAAAAACGGATAAATAACCAATATATTGCCCATTTTAACAACCGTAACACGTGATTAAGGTAAAATTTGGAAAAAAATGAAGAATTTTCCGATTGTTTTGGGTGTTTGGTATTGCAGAAAATGGGGTTTAGGCTTATGATTATGTCTTTATATGCGGAGAAGGCAAATTTTTTATCGCCGGGGGTAAACGTCGGCGCAAAAAAATTGAGTAGTTACAATATAATCGGGTGGTTATAGTATAACAATAGTTCAAACACTTTAGACATTTATGAATACATTAAATTTAATAACGCCCTTGTTATCGCAGGCGGCAGGCGCAACAACCGGCAGCAGTACGGGTACTGGCGTGTCAGACGGATTGTTATCAACAATTTTGATGATCGGCTGTTTTGTGTTTTTTATGTGGTTTTGTATGATTCGTCCTCAGCAAAACGAGCGGAAAAAGCACGATGCTATGTTGGAAAGCCTGAAAGTAGGCGATAAAGTCGTGACAATCGGCGGTTTATGCGGCTCGATTACCAACATAATCAAGGAAAAAGATAC
>CAYZMZ010000321.1:0-4363 GCA_964479655.1 uncultured Planctomycetaceae bacterium | reverse complement strand
AAAGCCTTGTTGTTTCATTTGACGTAAATCTCGTTCAACCGCCGGCTTATCAACGTTGCCGTTGAGAATCCACCAATAAGACCATAAACGCGATTCAACCGGCGGTTTTTCAAATCCCGCTTGAAGACGGGACAGGTCTGAACTGACTACCGTTCCGGTTTGTCCAAAAACAGGTGAACTGTACAAAAATACAGCTACAATAAAAAAGAAAACTAACGGAAAAAATTTTTTCATCGAAGTTCTTCGGGGTAGGGGGGGGAGGAAATAATAAAGGTGCGAATTTCGTGTTCACAACGGTAATTTATACTATGACTGCTTGATTTTTCCTGACTACGCCGTTTTGATTTCGCCGCCAAAGGAATAAAAACTCCCTGTTTTACGAATTAAAGCGAAATGAAACGACTGATTTATGATAATACAAGCCGGAAAATTTCAAGTGGAATCAGATAATTCTACCTTTATTTTAGCAGAAATTGTATTTTTGTGTATAGCTCTGACGTAAAATTCCAGAAAACAAGCATTTTTTGTGCGCATTTATAAAATTTTTTGATTTTTTTCGTTCGGGGCTTGACTTTGATTTTAACAACAAATATAATGAAATTGTTTTCCTGCCATTCCCCTCGCGCATTATTGTATCCCACCCGTTTGTAAGGCGCGAAATTATACTGATTCCACTTGACATTTTCCGGTTTGAATAACAAATCCCAGTCGTTTCATTTCGCCCTGATCGGCAAAATAAGGATTTAGCTCAACTTATTGGGCGAAATCAAAACGACGTCAAGAGGAAAATTCAATCAGTCATAGTATAACCCTAAAAAGGAGTAAAAAATGAGATTAACACGCCGTGAATTGCTCAAAGCCGCTTTAGTGTCCGCTCCCTTGCTGGTTTCTTCCCGCGCTTTGGGATTGGACGGACAAACCCCTCCCAGCGAAAAAGTACGTATCGGTATTATTGGAACGGGCAACCGGGCACGATACGAAATCCATCCCTCTCTCCGTCAGGCAGGTAACGCCTGTTTGGTTTGCTGCTGCGATATTTTTCAGCCTAAAATGGATGGCTTTATGAAAAATAAAGGTACGGAAAACGTGCATACGTATAACGATTTCCGCAAAATGATCGAAACGGAAAAGCCGGACGGCGTTATGATCGAAACCGCAACGCATCAAAGAGCCTGGATTGGGGTAACTGCCATGTCTATGGGCATGAATATATACCTTGAAAAGCCGATGTGCCTCACAATTCAGGAAGGGCGCGTTCTGGTTAATGCGGCGCGAAAGTACAATCGCGTTACTCAAGTCGGAACGCAGCAGCGGTCGTTACCCCTTTGTCGATGGGCGTGTCGGCAAATTGCCGACGGCGCGATTGGAAAAGTCAAAACCGTAATCGTACCCAATTTTGTCGGACCGGTTATGTATCCCGGCACCGAAACACTTGACCCGAAAGACTGCCCTGACTGGTGGAATACTTGGACCAATCAGGCGGTTTTACGTCCCTGCAAAGGGGAAATTCAGTTTGGCTGGGCACAATGGGGCGATTACGATGGAGGCGGAAGAAGTTTTGGCGTTTCCGGCTGGGG
Source organism: uncultured Planctomycetaceae bacterium (assembly GCA_964479655.1). Taxonomy (GTDB): domain Bacteria; phylum Planctomycetota; class Planctomycetia; order Pirellulales; family Thermoguttaceae; genus RUG11551. Next base: position 2,786 of record CAYZMZ010000321.1, on the reverse strand, counting down.
AACGCACTCCTTTGATCAAATGCAGGCGGCAATCGGAACCAGCTTAACCGGCCCTGTTGAAATTACCTTGATGGAACCCTGTACAGAACAAGATTCCGGTCGATACGATAATCGACGCGTAGAAGACGACGAAACAGGGGCGCAGTACTATCAAATGGCGAGAATCCGCGGTCCGCGCGGAAAAATTCGCATGAAATTTGAAAACGGCGTCGAGGCCCGATTTGAGCTTGACGCCGACCGCGGCCCGGGCTTGGGCTGTATTGTCGTCGGAGAAAAGGGAAAAATCGAAATCAACCGGCATAAAATCTCTTCCAACCCCAAGGAAATCGCGGCGTCTTTACCACAAGAGTGTAAAAATACGCGTGATGAAAATGTTTACCATATTGAAAACTGGGCGGATTGTATTAAAACAGGTAAGAAGGCAAATGCGGATATAGAAATCGGACAGCGTTCGACAACTATTTGCGAATTAGTCAACATCGTTCGCGCCGCCGCGCCGGTAGGAAAAGCGGTTCATTGGAATCCGCAGTCCGAGCAATTCGACGACCTGCCCGAAGGAAATACCAAGCTCTCCCGCCCGCGTCGGGAAGGCTGGGAACTGCCTACGGTGTAACAATATATCGTGATATCGTATTTTTCTTGAGAGCGTTTCCAAGAAATCCAAAACCATTCCCCCAATATGACATTTTTTAGGAACCTGAATATGAAATCGAGTTTTTCTGCCTGGCTGATTTTTTCTGTTTTTATTTTCGGTCTTTCGGCGGTACAAGCCGAAGAACCGGTTTTACAAAATAAGCCGTGTTTTAGCGGCATTTATCCCCATCTGGCGTATTCCAATCAAGAGGGCGAGTGCGGAACCGGAGCGGTCGTTCCGTGGGCAGATCGGCTCTGGGTAATTACCTACGGACCGCATTTGCCAAACGGCAGTTCAGATAAACTATACGAAATTGATTCGCAGCTAAATATTCAAATTCGTCCTGAATCTGTCGGCGGTACTCCGGCTAATCGAATGATTCATCCGTCTTCAAATCAATTATTTATCGGTCCGTATGTTATCGATAAAGATCGTAACATTCGTGTTATTCCCAATAAAACCATGCCGGGCAGATTAACCGGTAACGCACGTCATTTAACCCAACCAGACAGTAAAATCTATTTTGCAACCATGGAAGAGGGATTATATGAAGTCGATGTAAACGATTTATCCGTTAAAACGCTTTATGTTGATTCCAATCGTCAAACGCCGGAATATTTTGATATTCTGCCCGGGTATCATGGCAAGGGATTGTATTCCGGTCAAGGCATGTTATATTACGCCAACAACGGGGAAGATTCCCGTGCGGCACGTCAATTCCCAACCACGCCTTCCGGCTGTCTGGGAGCGTGGGACGGAAAAGGAACCAAGGCGGAAAACTGGTCTATTATATTAAGAAACCAGTTTACAGAAATTACCGGCCTCGGCGGAATTTACGGCAACCCCAATCCGCAAACAGACCCGATTTGGTCTCTGGGCTGGGATTACCGCTCTGTAATTGTGATGCTGCTCGATAATAACACCTGGACAAAATACCGCTTGCCAAAAGCGTCGCATTGTTACGATGGCGCTCACGGCTGGAATACAGAATGGCCGAGAATCCGTGAAATCAACGAAGATAACAACCTCTTGATGACGATGCACGGCATGTTTTGGAAATTCCCGAAATCATTCTGTTCAAAAAATACGCAGGGGATTCGTCCTCGTTCAACCTACTTAAAGGTAATCGGAGATTTTTGCTCCTGGCAGGGAAAGGTGCTGTTGGGGTGCGACGATGCAGCCAAAAGCGGATTCCTCAATTCCTCGCAGTTGAAACCTGCTGTACATTCAAACGGAATTTCCAATTCCAATATTTGGTTTATCAATCCATCCGAATTGGATTGTTTCGGTCCTGCTTTCGGACGCGGGGCCGTTTGGTTAAATGAATCCGTAAAAGCCGGTGTTTGGTCCGATCCGTATTTGTTTTCAGGTTTCGATATTGTCAGTGCTTTTTTGTGCACTGATCAAAATACTACGTTTGATTTTGAGATTGATCTAACCGGCAACGGTACGTGGACGCCCTTAAAATCGGTTCGTGTAAACGGTGCGCAATGGGTTGATTTTACTCCCGATCAAAAAGGAGAATGGATTCGCGTAAAGATTAATTCTGATTGTACAAATGTTAGTTGCTGCTTCCAGAGTCGAAATAAAGATAATCGTTCAACGCAAGCCGATAAAAAATTCGACGGATTAGCAACCGCTCAAAGCTCCCGATGGCTTGGAGGAGCTTTGTGGGGACTGTCCGACAAGTTAAGTTTGGGACTGGCCGCCGTTCAATGGGAAAACGGGGTTCAATCCGATGCCGGATATTACGAACTGAACGAATCGGCACAGCTGATTAAGGCGGGTGATTCTGCCGAAGAGCAAAAAGCCGGAATCGAGAAAATCTCTCATGAAGCTCCGTTGACGCAAATTCCCGCCTCAACTTATACTCTTGACGACCTCTCCGCGCTGATTTTAGTAAATGGGAAACGATACCGCCTTCCGATTGGAAATCAGGCGGTTGCTCAAATAAGTAAAAATATTCCTTTGCGATTGGATCGGGAAGTAGTTACAGAGCGCGATTTATTCCATTGTGCCGGAACATTTTATGAATTACCCGCCGTTAACGCAGGCGCATTCCCCAAAATCCGCCCCATTGCAACCGATGGTCGTCTTATTTCCGATTTTTGTTCCTATCGCGGTCTGCTGGTTTTAACGGGGATAGATAGCC
>CAYZMZ010000320.1:0-4387 GCA_964479655.1 uncultured Planctomycetaceae bacterium | reverse complement strand
AAAAATCAAGTAGTCACAGTATAATACAAAGTGGGATTAGTATAACAGAATAGCAGATTTTTTCAAGCCCACGGGAAATCCGCTTTTTACGCTCGGAAGGGTATAGGGGGAATGGCGTTTATTTTATAGTTTACCCCTTCTACTTGATACTTCCCGAAATCCCGATATTGAACAATTAGATGTTTTCGGTTAACAAAGAACGTTGTTTCCCTTTATACCGTTTTCGCCCGCGTTTTTACTCATTCGCCCGTATCCGATAGTCTAACGTACTCCAAATAAGTGAATGTACGTACCGTCTATCTTTGTCTCTATTGACTTTTGTCATTAATCTTGTACAATATAAACAATAAACAATCGTCGAATAAAATTAATTTGTACGTGTTTTGTGTCAGTTCTAATTTTCGTGAATCATTAAATTCATACAATAGCCTCAGAGCATATTCCCTAAAAATCGGGGAAAGTACAGTAAAGGAGAAAAAAACAATGGATACAGAATTGCAATCGAACTCCGATTTGGTAACGCAGTTTATCGTCGGTCATGGCGTGTTTCGGAAAGACGGTTTGTGTGTTGTGTTGCTCCCCATGGGGTCTGCCTGGGCGAGCCAGATATACGAAGGCATAAAAACCTATGAATACCGAAACAAGGTACCCAAACGCTGTCCTAACGTGTTCGCGCTTTACGAAACGGCACCGGTCAAGGCGATAACGGGGTTTGTCGAAGTAGAGGAATGTTTGGAGGGAACAAGGGCTTCGATCTGGCGCAAGACAAAGCACGGAGCAGCGAATTTAAGCAGGAGCGAGTATTTGTCGGGGCCGAACGCGGACTGCACGTATGCTTTCAAGATCGGCCGTATCCGGCTGCTGGATAAGCCGGTCAAGCTCGCTGATCTGAACTCCGTCGTTGACAGCTCGGAGCAGGTTCGATCGGTTCAGGGATTCTGCTACCTGAGCTTAGCCGTCGTCAACCAAATTATCAAATTGGGAACTTGTCGTACGCGGTCGAGAAAAAAAACCATTTAAGTTGGGATACAACGTTTTCCGATCATAAAGCCGGCGTCGGCAAAACAGGCGGCATTTCTATTTATCGGTTCTATTATTATGCTATGACTACGTGATTTTTTCTTCTTGACGTCGTTTTGATTTCGCCCCCAGAATCAAATACCCCCTTATTTTATCGATTAAGGCGGAAATGAAACGACTGATGTGTGTTTTGCAAACCGGAAAAAGTCAAGTAGAACCCGTATAAACGGCATCAAAACACGGCGTTGCGGGGCAAAATTTCACGTGGTCAGGGTAAAAATTGATCTTATTCCGATCGCCGCGCACGTCGTTTTTTCCTCGTTTGCAAAAAAACTCAAAGATTTATTTGACTTTCTCTATATTTGATAGTATAATAGAATACAACCACATTATATTTACTACAACGAAATAATACAACTATGGATAAATACCAATCCCTTTTCGATATCGATAATTCCGTCCCTGAACCGGAAACGCCGCCCGTTCAGTCCGTCCCGGTTTCGTCAAGTACCGCAGGAAAAATTGAAAATCCGCAATCCAATTCGGCTTTCGATGCGCAGCCCGATACCCCTCCGTCCGAAGGATTGTCGTCCGAAACGCCTGTTGCGGAACAATTTGTTGCGAAAAAGACAGACACGGTACAATCCGGTGCGGTACAATCCGATTTAGAACAGGCGGACGCAGAAGTTAAATCCGTCCAAAAGTCCGATTCGGAAACGCAAGCGGAAGAAACGCCCGTTGCGATTCCGACTGTCGTTGCGGAAAGTTCTCCGAAAACGGCGTCTGGATTTATCGATTCGATGAAATTGGAAACATCGGTCTATCCGCCCGAGCCGATTCCGCCGTTGTCCGGCAAGACAGTTTGGATTCTCGACGCCCATGCGATTCTCTATCAGGTTTTTCATGCTATTCCTGAAATGACGACGCCGGACGGGCAGCCGATCAATGCGATTTATGGTATGACGCGCGATTTATTGGGTATTTTGGAAAACCATCGTCCAGATTATTTGCTTTGTGCGTTTGATCTGCCCAAGCCGACGGTTCGTCATCAACGTTATGCGGCGTATAAAGCGACGCGAAAAGAGATGCCTCTGGATTTGCAGTCGCAAATTCCCCTGTCTCATCAATTGCTGGACGCCTTTGCCGTGCCTGGCTTGCAATATCAGGGCTATGAAGCCGACGATATTCTAGCAACCGTGGCGCAAACCGTCGAACTGGCAGGCGGTACTTGCGTTTTGGTTACTGCTGATAAAGACAGTCGGCAATTGCTTGCTGACCGGGTAAAAATATGGCTAATCAGAAAAAATAAATTTTATACTACCGAAGACTTAAAACTCGACTGGGGAATTCGTCCAGATCAGGCGGTTGATTTTCAGGCGTTAGTCGGCGATTCCTCGGATAACGTGCCGGGGGTTCCGAAAATCGGTCCGAAAACCGCCTCAACGCTGCTGAATCAATTGGGAAGTTTGGAAGAAATTCTGAAAAATACCGATAAAATCACCGCAAAAGGAACGAGAAAAAACATTGAGGAAAATATCGAGAACGCTAAATTAAGTCAGGAACTGGTTCGTCTGTATTGCAACGTACCGATTAATATTCCGTGGACGGCGGCGTTTTGCAACGGTCCAAACGAATCAAAGTTAAATTCGCTGTTAAATAAATGGGGGTTCCGGTCGCTAATTACCAAAACAACAAATTTATGCAGAATATATCGTGAATCGGCGGCTATTGAAGACGAGCAGACAGTTTGTCTGGAAGAGGAATATATCGGAGATGGACAAAGCGGCATAATGCACAACAGTTTCGACGGCGTATCCTCCCCGGCCGATTCCCCCCAGCCGTCAATTCCCGACTCTCAGCCCGGCGGCAAGACGCTGATCAATACGAAAATAATCAATTCGCCCGAATTACTTTCCGAACTGGTCGGCAAGCTGGAATCGATTCCGATGCTTTCTCTGTTCGCGTTTGGAAATGCGCCGATTTACTCGGACGTACCGGCCAGAGAGCAAAAAATCATTGGTTTATCCATCGCAACGGACGAAAATATCGGCTATTATTTGCCGATGAGTACAAATAGACAGCATTTACTAGAAAGCGAAATTCCCGCTCTGGATTTATCGGACTGCTTAAAACAGCTCAAGCCGATTCTGGAAAATAATTTATCGATTAAAGTGGGATACGATTTAAAACGAACGCGGAATTTGCTCCGCGCGGCGGGAATCGAATTGCAGGGAGAAACGTTTGATGTGATGATTGCCGACGCATTGGCAGCACCGGGCGAGTTATCCCATTCTCTTTTTGCGCAATCGCTTCGCTGGTTTGATTATACCGCTATCGATATTACCGATGTGCTGGTTTCCAGTTCAAATAAAGTCAAGAAAACAGTTTGTTTTGACGAAATACCGCTGGAAACCATGGCGGGGTTTGCCGCAGAGCAGGCGGTTCTGCCTGTTATTTTGTATCGACATCAATTAAGTACGCTAGATAAACTAAAACAGCTTAAACTGGCGCAGCGAATTGAATTTCCGCTGGAAAAAGTACTGGCGAACATGGAGTTTACCGGCGTTCGAGTTGATTTAGACTTTCTGTCCAGTCTTACACAAAAGTATACTCGTCAGATTGAATCGCTCCGTTCGGATATTTTTACCTTGGCAGGAGAAGAGTTTAATCTCGATTCTCCCCGGCAGTTGCAAACGATTCTTTTTGAAAAACTGAATTTACCCAAACAGCGTAAAATTCAAACCGGTACCAGTACCGATGCCGATGTACTGCAAACTCTTTCCGAGCATCATCCGATTGCCGCGAAAATACTCGAATACCGGGCTTTATCCAAGCTCAAGGGAACCTATACCGACGCGTTGCCCGCATTGGTTTATCCCCCAACCGGTCGTATTCATTGTTCGTTTAATCAGACGATTACTGCAACCGGCCGATTAAGTTCGACGCATCCGAATCTGCAAAATATCCCGATTCGTACTCCAGAAGGTCGAGAAATTCGCCGCGCGTTTACTGCAGGCAAGCCGGGCTGGCTGCTTATCGACGCGGATTATTCCCAAATCGAATTGCGGGTCTTGGCTCACGTTTGTCAGGATGCGGCGTTGGAGCAGGCGTTTCGCGACGATTTGGATATTCATGCCCAGGTCGCCTCGGAAATTCTTAATATTCCTCTGGCTGAAATTACACCGGAACAACGATCCAGTGCCAAAGCCGTTAATTTCGGTATTATTTACGGACAAAGCAGCTTTGGACTAGCTCGATCGCTGGGTATTTCCAACTCCCAAGCGGCGACTTTTATCGAGGCGTACTTTGCGCGATTTCCAGCAATCCATAATTTTCTGGATCAAACCCTGAACAGTTGCTGTAAAAA
>CAYZMZ010000319.1:1023-4407 GCA_964479655.1 uncultured Planctomycetaceae bacterium | reverse complement strand
AGTCAACGATTTTAGTTTAGCTAGTTCAAACGAAATTGAGAATAAAACAAATAATACAGAAAATAATACGGATAAAATAGACGTAGTAAGACTGCCGAAAACGGAGCAGGCTTCTCAGCGCGTTGTTCAGGCAACCCCTGAAAGTACTTTGACTCCGGAAGAAATTCAGTTTGATGTTTTGCCGACGGATGCCGGACTGACAAAAGCGAATACTGCGAATAAGGATAATTCCCAAGTAAAACAGGTTAATTACGAAGAACCGAGGGGAAAAACTCCCGCTCAATGGAAAAGTGCCAACGGGTCGGATACCGGCGTTACTTCCAACGATACGCTTACCATGACTCCCGGCGTATTAGATATAGACAAACAAAGGGGAATTTATCAGCAGTCTGAATCGAATCGCGATAATCAGACTGAAGTTGCTCAATCAGATAAAGTATCGGAAAATGATACTGCGGTTAAATCGGAGGCGAATCAAGTAGCCGATAATAATCAAGCAGCCGAGGTCAATATTGAATTACCGGAACTGGAACTAACTTTAGATTCTCCCGTATCTGAAAATCAGATAGCGAAATCGGATTCTGTGCAAAATGATTTAAATAAGACAGGTAAAAATACTGAAATTCAACAATGTTCAGCGGTAGAACCGATGGGTTCAATTCGGATCGATACTCTCAAGCTGGTTTCGGATATCCGTAAGTTGGGGCAATATACCGAAATCGCGGCTCCGTACCAAGTAGAAAACGGAAAAACGATTTTAGCGTACATGGAAATCGAAAATCCCCGTTCGGTCGGCAAGATGAAAACGGGTTTTGAGCTGGAAGATTCGTTGGGTAAAATCGTCCAGACGCAAAACAGTATAATTACTGCCCCGGAAGGCGAAAAAAACTTTTTTCAGTACGTAAAATATACGGTTCCCAAAGGATTTAAGCCCGGAAAATATACGTTCCGGGTTTGGGCGCAAGATTCTGCGGAGAGTAAAAAATCTACGCAAAGCATTTCTGTTACGGTCTTCTGATATAAACGATCGCCTGTTGCGTTTTTTTGCTGGAAGTAATGTGGAGGATTTTGCTCTGAGTTACTTGGAGGATTTTGTTCTGAGGAACGGGGGCGATTAGAAATTCCAAGCGGGAATCCAGGTAATTGATTTGGGCGCGAGTTTGAAATTCTTTTCCAACTTATCGGCGAAGTCGGGCAGATGAGCAGCTCCGTAAAAAATAGCAATCTTTTTTTGCTTGTTTGATTGTAATATTTCGGATAGCTTTTTAAGGACTTTATCGTTTCTGTCGCTGATAATAGAAGTCCCTTTCGAGGTACCTTTCAAGGCGTCGGTTTGACCGTCCATATCAATAAATTGTTCTGCCATCGCACTTTTAAGAGCTTTTTTGCGGTCTTTTGAAAATAAAGCCAACAAAACCTTGGCATCCGAACCGTTCGTATCGGTTTTTCCCATAGAATACCCGACCGAGCGGAGATACCAAGCGGTAAAACCGTCTTCCCGCGCTTTGGAGGCCTGGGCGAACTCTTGGGGAGACATATCGGCGTGAACCATGTTTTGGGGTTGATAGTCTATGTATTCCAACTGGTGTACTAAGCCCAACATTTTTGCAAAGGCTTGCTGACCGGCTCCGATAACGCTGGGAATGTGCTTCGCATTGCGCTCTTGTTTGGAGGGGCGGGTTCCCTCTTCGGCAACAACTTCGTAAAGAACCGCGTCATAGAGCTTGAAAATATCGTTGAGTTTCGTGTAATAGGTCTTTTCTCCAACGTGAACGGCTCCGATAAGATCTACGGAAACGCCGTTTTCTCCCTCGAAATGTTGAATTGAGGTATCTAAAGAAGCCTTTTTTGCCTTTGCGTCTCGAACAACACGGATATAATTCTCCCCGGTTTTAGCCTTTTTTGCTTTCTTAGCTTTTTTAAGAGGTTTCGATTCGGACGATTTCGTTTCCGTCGGCTTGTCTTGTATTGTAGGCGAATCCTGAGCGAAAACAGGGTTTGAATTGAACGCCAAAACGAGCGAGAAAATCAGAAAGAATGATAAAACTGGGGAAATACGTAATTTGTTTAATGTCATAATGGATAAAATAAAATGTTGGGTTATACGTTTTGTATAGAATAATTGGGTACCGAAAAAAATATACATTATTTTAATTCTATATCCGATAAAAAAGATGGTGTATAACCATCGTTTGACATTTAATTATACCCAAAAATTCCCAAAAGAATACGAAAAAAATTGGAATATGAGGAACTTTTATATAAACTGTTCCTCTAATACCATAGATGAGGTCTACAAAATTGCGTAACCAGCAATATTATATTATATACTGGTTACACTTGAATTTTTTCGGCTTGTATTACCATAAAACAGCCGTTTTATTTCGCCTTAATCCGTGAAACTGGAGTTTTTATTCCTACTGCGGCGAAACCAGAACGGCGGCGAGAGAAAAAATCAGGTAGTCCTAGTATAATAGGCTATTTTTAACTTCAGCGTAGATTTTTCCGAATTGGGCAAAACGGTTACAATCGTCAAAATCGCAATTTAGGGCATAAATTGCGGAAAAAAACAGGGAAAAAGTGGTTGTTCGTGCCATTTTTTTCTTTGAATGTTGTATAATATGAACGTAAAATTGTAATTATTGGTATAACTACCAGCTTTAACAAGGAACCCTTTAAAATGACAATGTTCCGATTTCCCTCAATGAAACAAGTATTCGGTCGTTTGTTTTCCCAAAAAACGAAAAAAGATAATCGTCAGTCTCGACATCTGACCCTAGATACCTTGGAAGCACGAGAGTTGCTTACCGTTTCTGCTGGTTCTTCGTCGAGTTATTTTGTAAATGAGTTGCCCATTTACGAAACGAACTCTACTTTGATAGAACAAATACAAAACCTCAAAGACAACAACTACTCAATTGACTACGATTTGGGCGGCGATGAAGACGGAGACATTGTAATCGCGTGGGAACGCCCCGATGTTATCTATACCACCAAAGAGGGCGAAACAGACCAATATGCTCCGGTTATAGACCAGTCAACACTTTCTCCTTCTTTGGACTGGAATATCTACGCTCGTTATTTAACCAACGAAACGCAGCGAATTACTTTGGATACAACGACGTACGATCCCAGCACGCTTATTCCGGGGCAGTATAATACGATGTCGCTGTTTTATGGTCAAACCCAGCATCCGACAAGCAGCAGTTCAGATGATATTGCCTCAGGATTGGTCTTAAAAATCTCTTTTACTTCCGAAGCGCAGCCGCTAACCAGTACGCAAGAGAGTATCAACGGGCAGTTTTCAATTTACGCATACGACAGCACCGGCGTATCGGTTGTACAAACGTTTACGTTTCAGGAACAATATGAAACAACGCTTTC
>CAYZMZ010000319.1:0-1013 GCA_964479655.1 uncultured Planctomycetaceae bacterium | reverse complement strand
GACGGGGTGTTGGATTATACCCAGTCCATGGAGAGAAATGCTCAGGATTTACAGGATATGCTGCGCGGATTGGGACAGACGCAGGGTAAATTCCTCAATAATTGCCAGGTAAAGGCAATCAGTCCAACCGAGTTTTATGTGTATGTATATTCTGATGAAATAGCTCCTGTCTGGAACGGAAACAAGTGGGTTTATAACCAAGTGCCTTCTTTGGCGATTTATCAGGAAAATGTAGCGGACGGCGGATTTGAGGTTTCTGCTAATGTAGAAGTGGTCAGTACTCCCTGTTTGTATAATAACATAATCGTAGACCCCACCAATCCGTTGCAGACGGCTAAAAATATTCAGAAGTCCTTTGATGCCAAAAAGACGACCAATCTTATGGCTCCTATTGTTATGCCTGGTCCGGATCGTATCAACGCTCAGCGGACAGTTACAGAAGGTCCGGCAACGGAATCTGCCATGTTGGTCAGCGGCGGGGTGTATCCTGAAGTACTGGTAGTTCCTGTTTACGGTCTGACAGATGCCAACGGTAATTCGCTGGACGGTTACGTATACGATATTACGTTTGTCGGAGACAGCAGTTATATTAACCACCCGTTATTGACGGGCTTGGATTCGGATGGTACCAATGACGGTATTTCCGTAATAACGATTAAGGAATCGAGTTCGGAATTTCGGGTTAATGACCCGGAGCCGGACAACCTTTATACCGGCGAGACAGAGCGGTACGCCCAGTTGAATCCGTCTGTTGCCATGGACGCCGATGGGGATTTTGTGATTACCTGGCAAAGTGAAGTATCCAATACCCTTAAGCGGGGCAGTTATACGGATATTTATGCCAAGACTTATTCTGCCAGAAGCTATATCAACGATTTCTCCTATTACACCGATCCGACTTTGTGGCCTGAGGACATGATGATCAACACCGTAGATACTTATACGTTTGTTGATCAAGGCACAGATAGTTATTATCAAAAGAAATCCCAGTCGATTTATATTCAGTCTGTTAC
>CAYZMZ010000318.1:0-4414 GCA_964479655.1 uncultured Planctomycetaceae bacterium | reverse complement strand
TCCGGTTTGCATAACAAACATCAGTCGTTTCATTTCGCCTTAATCGGTAAAATAAAGGGTTCTTTGATTCTGAGGGCGAAATCAAAACGACGTCAAGAAGAAAAAATCAAGTAGTCATAGTATAAACCCTAAAAATACACAATACAATGCTTACTGTAACGTTTCAAGCGTCTTTGGCAACGCTATTTATGATTATAATCGGAGCTTTAATGCGACGTGAAAAATGGCTGACCGTTCAGGCCGATAAGCCCCTGACGGATATAACCATGAACGTATTATACCCCTGCGCCACCTTTTGCTCAATCCGGGGCAACGAAAATCTGCAAGATCCGATTTTTGTTGTCTGGACGGTTTTAGTCGGCTGGCTGACAATTGCTATTGGAATGCTGGTTGCCCGTATTTACATCCGTCTGGCAAGACCGCTGACGGGGTTATCGAATGATGTACAGAAGCGTACTTTTATTCTCTGCAATTGTCTGTTTAATTACGGCTTTTTACCGATTCCGCTTTGCTTGCTGTTGTTCGGCAAGCAAACCCTGGGCGTATTGTTTGTTTTTAACGTGGGAACGGTAATTGGAATGTGGACAATTGCTATTGCGGTGTTGAGCAAAGACGCAGTTCGGCAGTCGCTTCGTCAGCTGTACGCCGCACCGATGATTGGGGTTTACGCCGCGATTTTATTGAACTACCTTCCCAATATTCAGCAGCTGCCGCAATGTATCGAAACAACGCTTCAATGGCTCAATGACAGTATGATTCCCCTTTCTTTGCTTTTGGTAGGGGGAATTATGTACGATGAATTTAGCCGTCGTGAATCCGGGTTATCTGTTGTACAATCGTTCAAGTTAATTACCAGTACCATTATAGTCCGCATGATTATTGTTCCCGCCTTGTTTGTTTTAGGGGCGAAGTATTTTATAGCCAGTCCGGATTTACAGCGCGTAATTGTAATTCAGGCAGCGATGCCTACAGCAATTATGTGCCTCGTTTGGGCAAGGCAGTTTAACGGCGACCCTGCTACTGCCGTTCGCTGCGTGATTGTAACCAACCTGTTAGCTATCCTGACAACTTTAATCTGGATTCCTCTTGGAATGCACGTAATTGGGTAAATGTCGTAATCGGGCAATGGCGCGTAATTGGGCAACGATGGGGCAGTCTTTTCTATAATTCTGTAATTTAGTTCATCATTGTATAAAAATATATCATATCTCTGTTTCGTTGTCTTTGTCGATTCCGCAGGATATTGGGGTAAGAGGGGGGTATTCCCCGTTATCGCCGATATAAAGTGACGGATTACGGAGGATTTTTCGGTTGTTTTCCCCCGTAAAACGGCTCAAATTCGGAGCAACGAATAGAAGTTACACCCGATTTTTCTTATTATTCGTTCGAGTGTAACGTCGATGGAGTTATTTTTTGAATCGATAGAGTTATTTTGAATTGGCAGAGTTATTTTTTCTGAACTGAATGACGGAACATGGCTTCCAACGCTTTGGAGGCGGCATCGCGGCTGTCCGGCGAATTGGGCTGTTTTACCGGCGGCTGAACGGGAACTTCTTCCGCTGGAATATTTTCTTCCTCCGCCATCTTTTTCCAGTCCATAATATTCGTCATGGTCTTTTGAAATTCGGCGGCTTTACGAGCGGAATCTTCCTCAAACAAGGCGGATAAATCGATTTCGTCATTGCCAGATTTAGAAGGTTCCTTCTGAGTGCTGTCCGTTTTACCAGAATTTGTTTCTACAGCGGCTTGAGGATGGCTGAGTGCGAATCGAACGACCGTTTGCAACGGTCCAAATTGAAGTAAACAACCATCGTGAATTTCTTCTTCCTTGCTAATTCGCTCGCCGTTGAGAAACGTACCGTTGGTACTGCCCAAATCGCGTACTTTAACAATGTCGTTATCTATAGTAATAACCGCATGCTGACGGCTAATAGCGGCACTGTTGACTTTAAGATTGCATTCGGGCGAACGACCAATAACAAAGGTATCTCTGTTAATCATGATCACTGCTCCATCGTTATTGCCTCCGCGAACAGTCAGTTTAACAATCATGATTATAACTCCTTTCACAATATGGTATTACGTGAGTCAAAAAATATACATCAGTATGGATAATTAAAATTTCCCCTCCCCTTGATGCGTTCTGTTGAATCAATACAACTCCCCCTTTGTAGTTCTATGATTACCCGCGTTTTTCTCGCGATAACGTTTTTGTACTATGACAGCTTGTCCCTCTTTTCAAGGCATTTAACCGGACGGTATAATCCTTGAAAGATTCCGTTGCGACTCTGTTTTTGCCGCAAAGACAAACCATAAAACGTTCGACGAGGACAGTAATAATCGGGGGGAACGCTAAACTACCGTATTATAATACTATTTTTGGAGATTGTCAAGCAAAAGCCGTGAATTTTTAGCGAAAAATCCTACTCTGCTACAAATTTTTGGTGTAGAGAGGGAAAAAGGCGCTGTTTCGGGGTAATTTTACGGCAGCCGGACGCCTCCGAGGCGGGGTTCCCTGTTCGGCTACCGGCGGTAGCCGAAATTTTGGTTAGCGTTGTATACGGTGTGAATTTAACGGGAAGACGCGAAGACACGAAGGAGCACGAAGAGGGGAATAAAGGTTGATTTTGAATACCGAATTGGACAGAAGTATACATGGAGGTACGGCGTCTCGCCGTCCTGCGGTCGTCCCCGGCCGCCTAATATTGCTGATTGAGAATACCGTTTGGGATGTATTGTTCCAACCGCGTAGCGGTTGAATGTTCATAGCCGTGCGTGAAACACACGGAAAAGTACGACACAAAAACGTCCCCGGCCGCTTAATATTGCCGATTTTGAATACCGTTTGGGATGTATTGTTCCAACCGCGTAGCGGTTGAATGTTCATAGCCGTGCGTGAAACACACGGAAAAGTACGACACAAAAACGTCCCCGGCCGCCTAATATTGCTGATTGAGAATACCTCTTGATTCGGCGGCGGGGTCTTAACCTCTTTAGAGGTTTTCGAGTGGTAGATAATGGAACAAAAAAACATGCTAACCCCGTAGGGGTTTCCGTACTGTAGTATACGTATGCTCTATATATTTTTTGCGTGCTTTTTCCTGCCCGCCGCCTGGTGACGAGGGCAAGTAAATATAGTGAGTATATGTTCATCTCCTGACTAAAGTCCGGGGTTATGGAGAAGACATTTTCCCTCCATAACCCGCCACTTCAGTGGCGGGGGACGAAGGTACATCTCATTGACTATCGCACGTTCTACCTCTCGTCGCTCCCTACGGGAGCGGGATTATTTTTTTTCGTCGCGCGTTCTACCATTCGGAAACACCTACGGTGTTGGAAACGGGAGCAAAAAGAAACGTTCTACCGTGTGTTTCACGCACGGCTATGAACATTCAACCGCTACGCGGTTGGAGTTAAGCGGTTCTCAAAATCAACCGTTATTCCCCCTCTTCGTGCTCCTTCGTGTCTTCGCGCCTTCCCGTAAAATTGCCTTGAACTATTTCACCCCTTTTTTTCGGCAACCGGCGGTAGCCGAACTGCCTCCCCGGCTCGGGGGCGCGTCTTCCCGTTATTTTCTCAAATTTACGAAAATTATGGGCGGTTGGGCTACCCCTCCGGGCGTTCTCGTCTGCAAGAATAAAAGCTGGTGTTGGTACGTATTGACAACCAAGCGATATTGGATTACAATTCATATCTTTAATGATTCCCCTTGAAATATCCCGCTAAATCCCCTCACGCAGGCGGTTGAAACAAATTGCAAGGAAAATCAGAAAGAATCGAATGAGCCTAGAAAACAGGGCGTTTTGCATAAAAAAAGCCCTGCTTGCAATTGCTTGCAAACAGGGCTGATACGAGGGCGGGGTAGAAACGGACAGTACTAACCTATTATCCGATAAAGGGTTACATGAAATGAAAAACCCCTGTATCCCACAAATTCACCCACAATTTCCAAAATTGCAAAAATTGGTTAGTTTGTTTAATTCTCTAACCCCTGAAGAAAAAGAAATATTTATAGCAGAAATAAATAACACTTATAATATCGTCTGATTTTGGTTAGCAGGCAGGAAGCCCCTCTATCGTCAAAATTTAGCTATAGGGGGCATTTGACGGGGCGGGTTTCGGCTTGTCTGCTTTTCCGTCTAACGTTTCGTTATTGACTTTCCCCCCCGTCTTTGTCCGCCGTCAAGTCTAGTTCCGACAAGGGCGGTTTATAGCGGGGGGCGGGTATTTAGTCCCCTAGCCTTCTAAAGCCATAGAGGGGCATTTAGAGCGTTTTTAGATGGGGTTATAAATCCCTTGTTTTTGGCTTGTTTAAGTTCATGGCTTTAATAAGCCATTACCCCCGGATTTTCCCTGTATTTCGCTCCGTAACAAGGCGTTTAATGGGTCTAGGAGGCGTTTTACGGGGCAGTAT
>CAYZMZ010000317.1:0-4425 GCA_964479655.1 uncultured Planctomycetaceae bacterium | reverse complement strand
TATAAAGTAACTTTTCACATAGAATTGAACGATATTCGTCAGACGACTGCAATCATCAAGTCTGAAACAAGGCACCGTCCTGAAGTCAGGGGAAATACCTCCACAACATGGTCGCATTTGAACATCCGTAATCTCATGTATACTGGTTTCACTTGAAATTTTCAGGTTTATATTACCATAAAAAAGCCGTTTCATTTCGCCTTAACCAGTAAAACGGGAAATTTATATTTGTATTGTGGCGAAATAAAAACGACGTCGATAGGAAAAATCAAATACTGATAGTATAAAACTCACAAAAAAGGCGAATGCCCGAGATAGCAACGCAGGCAGAGAAGGGATAAACAAAAATTTATCCCTGCACGCATAGATTATTGCCTATCCCCGTTGCCCATTAATTTAGTCTTTCAGCTGACGCTGATATTGGTCCCGTTCGCGACGGGTGGCTTCCAAGTCGAAAACCAGATATTTCATGTCCAGCCGCAATTGACTAAGGGCATCTTGCACTAAAGTCAAAATTTTGCGGCGGCGTTTAGACGCGGCCAGCGTTTTACGGGCAAGCGGTTCCAAACGTTTTTTATATTCATCAGGCAAGGATTCGATAGCATCGAATAATTCCTTTAATTCCTGCGGGGTTTCTGACTCGGTTAGGTTATCAGATAAAGATTCCAAACTCATAATAATATTTTCTCCTGCGGGTTCAGTTAAATTACATTTTTTAGTACGACCACTCGTTTTTTCAATCGTGTCGTTTTATACAATGACTACGTGATTTTTCCTCTTGACGTCGTTTTGATTTCGCTTAATAAAGTGAATATTCTCTCTTTATATAGTCAGTTATACCTCAGTCTAACCAACCAGGACGAACGGACACGATAAAACAAACCGGAAAAAACAAGCGGAACCAAATTAGGTTACTTTTTCCTAATTAGCATTTTCCATGCCAAATAACTGAAAACTCCATTTTCTACTCGCAAAAAATTTCAATATACGAAATTCACGGGATTTCTGACGAAAGCAGTATGCGATAATTCCACGGAATACTCGTTACAAAATCCTAACTAAAGGCATTTGAGGAATATTCAGTTGAAAACAGCATAGCGTTACAGTCCGAAAACAATCCTAATTTCCGTACAAAATAGGTAAAATAAATGTTATAGATAGAATTTTTACGCGTTCAATAAAAATGTTTGCAAAAACAATAACGATTGCTCTGGTAATTAATTCCAATCCATGATAAAAGTATAGTACAGGATTTGAGGATTGTAGAATAATTCCGCGTTTTTTTTCGAGATTTTTTATAAAGATTTTTAGCGTGTTGAATTTTTACAACGCGATGATTGTAATTTACCACAATTCGATATGTTTTATACCCCATTCCGCCTATAAATTTAGTGGGGATTACAACCTCCGCAACTGAAAACCGAAAAAAATCAGCCGGAAATTTCACAAGATTTAGACCATAATAATACTAGCCAGTTTTATGAAAGAAAATATAGTAAATTCACCATATAACGCATTGTACGTAATTTTTGTATTTTTACTACTTTCTATGGAAGTTATTCAAGCAGAAGACAGTAGAAATACGCAAAATAGTCAAAGTTGGAAATTCGCCTTTGACCAACCGCAGACGGTTTGGGCGTTGGAATCGGGCGATCTGAAGTTAAAAGAACATCGATACGACCCGGTTGACGGCTATAACGGGCGCGGTTGCGAATTTATGTCGATTGACGTGCCCGCCGATTCTAATTCTGTGTTAATTAGCATGAAAGTAGGAACCGGACAATTGCTTGAGGACGTTTTACCGTCTGTGTATATTAAGTCTAATCGAACGGGTCTGCGATTTTATCTGCGAATAATATTACCGATGACTGCAACCGGGCAAAATCAGCCGCTTTCCGTTTTGCTAGAAGGAACGACTTATTCCAATAACGGCCGCTGGCAACAGTTGAGAATTGATCAGCCAACAGTACAGTTGGAAAAACAGGTTAAAGAAATCGCCCGACAAACGGGAAAAGAGCTGGATATTACCAACGCTTTTTTCGACAAGGTTTATTTAGACCTCAACGGAGGTCAGGGAGAAACATCGGTCTGGATTGACGATATAGAAATCACCTCTTTTGCTCCGGTAGACGCAACAGAACAGCTTATTATGGCTCAAAACGCTTATAAATCGACGCAGGCGAACCAGACAAAAGAGAATCCAGCTCTCAAAACGAAGGAATCGGTGGATATTAGCTTGTCCCCGGCAACAACGCCGTCGGAACCGTTAAAATCCGCTCAGACGACTCGACAAACTCCGCAAATAACTATCAGCGGTCAAACGATGTTAATCAATAATAATCCGTTTTTTCTGCGGGCTATTCGTCATCGAGGAGAACCTCTGGAACTGCTTCGTAATTTGGGATTCAATACGGTTTGGCTTTCTTTTCCGCCTAGCGAATCCTTTCAATCGCAGGCGGCAACGCTGGGAATCTGGTTTATTTGCCCTGCTCCGCTGACTCAGGTTCAGGGGGATGTAAGTTCGGAGGCGGCGACAATCAATTTTACTCCAACGCGATGGGGAGATCAATATTATCGCGTTTTAGCCTGGGATTTGGGAGATTTAACCCAACGAAATTTATCCGTCGAACAGATCGATATTCTTACCCGGCGTATTCAGGAATGCGACAGCGACGTTACGCGTCCGATTTTTGCCCAAGCGGATTCCGAGCTACGAAATATCAGTCGAACGATCAACGTATTTCTGTTGGCGAAAAATCCGATGTATTCTACAACCGATATGGAATCCTATAGTAAATGGTTAACCAATATTTCCAGCTTGCTTCAGCCCGGAACCCCCAAATGGTGTATCGTGTCTACGCAACCGGAAAGAAAACTGGTAGCTCAATGGCAAGCCATGTTTCCTTCCGAAAAATACCCGCTGACAATCCCTTTAGAACAATTGATGTTGCAAACTTTATCTGTTGCAGGGACGGGAAATCGGGGGATTCTCTTTGATAGTATAACCGCATTGAGTCAGCAAGATGCCGATACGCAAACCCGATGCCGGATTCTGGAACTGATTAATTCCCAGCTGACAATTTGCGATTCTTTTTTTGCTATCGGAGATTCGCCCACGCTGATTGAAACAAGCGAGAAATATCTCCGCTATATTATGCTGACAATTCCCAGCTGCGGACGATTACTGCTCCCGCTTTCCAGTCCGCCGAACAGTCAGTACGTTCTTTCAGGCAGAAAGGATACGCCGGTTTCCCTTTTGGTGCCTGGCATCCCGGTAACTTATCAGGCGTATCGATTAACACCCAACGGACTTGAACCGCTGAAAATGTCGCGTCAGGCAGGCGGATCTCGAATTATTTTAGAACATTCAGCGGAAACAACAACGATTTTACTATCTCGAAATCCGTCGGTAATCAACAGTATGTTTAATCGATTGAGAAATTTCGGACCGCGCGGTTCGGTGCTCTTACGCGAAATTACGTCCAATCGGCTGGAGAATTTTAGACCTTGGTTCAATCTGTCCAAGGCAAGCAAAGCAGAGCAAGACGTATTTGCAACGGCGGTCAACGGATTAAAACAAGCGGATTTTGCGCTTAAACAGCGATTGTATTCAGATGCGGACACGTATTGCAATCAAACCTCAAACGCTTTACGGATGCTGGAATACTCGTACTGGCTACAGTCAACCGGATCGTTAGTTTCACCCAACAGTCATCCAGCCGCCGTTTCGTTCCGTTCTATGAGATTGTTCTATCAATGGCAGCAGCAGTCGCTTGAATATAAAATGAGCGACAATATTCTCCAGGGCGGTGAATTTGAATCTTTAGAATCATTTCAGCAATCCAAATGGAACCTATTTTTAGAATCGAATAGTACTTTATCTATGATGGGCAAGGCAGAAATAAGTCCTCAAGCCGCATTTAAGGGAACCAACGGATTGAGAATGTGGGCAACGATACCGCCCCAAAGTCAAGACGAAATTCTTATGTTGGAAAAACCGCCTGTTACAATTGTCAGTCCGGTTATAAAAGTCGAGCCGAATGAAACCGTAAAAATCACGTGCCTAGTAAATTTACCTCAACCGATAAAATGCTCCTCCGATGGTTTGATTATCCGAGAGGTTCATTCAGGACACGTGCTTCAACAGCGTGTAACCAAAACGCTAGGCTGGCAGCCGATTGTAATGTTTCGAGCGGCAGATTCGGAGGGAAATATTCAGCTGTCCATTGAACTAACCGGGATCGGAGAGGCCTACGTTGACTGCGTAAAAATCGCGCGAATTGTACCTCGAAATACGGAACAGATTTCTCCGCCGAACGAGGAAGAAAACGGAGAAGGAAATACCGAACAAAGCGAAGAATCAAACTCTGTTATGTGAAATATACTGCTTCCACTTGAGTTTTTCCGGTTTATATTTTCATAAAC
>CAYZMZ010000316.1:0-4445 GCA_964479655.1 uncultured Planctomycetaceae bacterium | reverse complement strand
TAGGCAAATTGAGTTACCGAATTTTCTATTCCCTGCAAACTCATCGGGGACGCCAGCACGGGTTTTGCCATCGCCATCGCTTCTAAAACCTTGTTTTGAATTCCTCTCGCCACTCTCAAGGGAACAATTACCATCAACGAGCGGTTAATATACGCACGAACATCATCTACCCGACCAATTAAATTGATTCCGGGAGTTTTCGCAAACGCCCTGGCCTTCTCGCCCGGATTTGAACCTACCAAGTCCAGCTCGAACGCCGGATATTTACGGCGCAAATCAGACCATACGTTCTCGATAAACCAGGCGATTCCATCCAGATTAGCCCGGTAGTCTAACGCTCCGACAAATACGCACCGATTGTTATCCGCTGGAAGCGAGGAAAAATCCCCGTGGGGAGAAAAATAGTCTGCATCTACCCCATTGGACAGCGTAATTATTTTATCGTGAATTGCTACCGGGCAAAAACTCCGATATAACGCCGCCTCGTCGTCGCTGACAACGAGCGTTTTTACACCTTGTTGAGCAATTTCAATTTCGCAATTTCTCAGCCGCCGTCCTTCAGTTTGAAAGATTATCTTTTTAAATAACCCCAACAATCCCGTACAAACCTGCGCGTAATCGAACCATTTTTGACTATCGACGTCAACAATATCCGTGATTAGGGGAACATTGTTCAATTCCGGAACTTTCGTATACTGATACATACTTGAACAGAAAGATACTACATAGTCATATTTATTATTTTGGCTCCATTTTCTGACCTGATTTTTTAACCGCTGGGAATAGAATAGACCTTCGGTCATCGTTCTGCCGGAAATCAAGCTTATCCCCGCCCGTAGCCATCGTCCGTAATTTCGCCATGGAATAAAACAGGTTTGATTACATAATCCATTCAGTACGGCGGCGTATTCGTCAGAGGGTTTCTGCTGATATAATGAAATTAAATCCACCTGCGCTATTTTAGACATGTATTGAATCAAGCGATATGATCGGATTCTATCCCCCCGATTTGGAGGATAGGGAAATCGATGCGTCAGAAATAAAATTCGCGGCTTCTCCACTTCAAACGGTCTCCCCTGCCTTGGTCAGACCCTCCAGCCAGGCATCTGCCGACTGACTGATTGTACCAAATTCAAATTCGGAAATCAACTTTTTCAATTTACGATAATTCCGACCAATTCCTACATGATGCCGGAACGAGGCTCCGACCGATAAACCGGGAATACGCGGCTGATCCGGGTCAAATTCCCATGGGTGAACATAAATTACAAACGGACGTTTCACTTTATTATTAATCTTATGCAAAAACCAGGACGTCAGCCAATACGGATAAAGCCTGAAATATCCCCCGCCTGATACCGGAAAATTAATACCTCCGATTCTGTATACCGATGGAGGAAATTCCTTGATCGTTCCTGACGCCTGTTGCAGTAAATGTATGGCAGGATTCGCATTGGGTATCCCGTATCTGTCGTGATAAATCGGGAAGATGCTCGAATCGTATCGAAAACCCAGTTCCGCCAAAATATCCAACGCCCAAAGCGATTTATCGGTTATCGAAAAACTCGGCGCACGAAAACAAACCGGACGAATACCCGTAATCGATTCCAAAACCGAACTGCATTGAAGCACGTCCGACCGAAACTGTTCGGGTGTCAGATTGTAAATAAGTCGGTGCCGATAGCTATGAACCCCGATTTCGTGACCTGAACGGTATATCTTTTTAACCAACTCCGGAAAACGTTCTGCCGTCCAGCCAACAACAAAAAACGTGGCTTTGATCTGTTGTTCGGAAAGAAGTTCCAGAATTTTTTCCGTTGAATGAACAACTCGATCTCCGTATTTGTCCCAATCCTCAAACGGCACAATTCTTTCGTAAGCTGAAACTTGAAAGAAATCTTCAACATCAACCGTCAGAGCATTTAACATTATTAATTCCTATTAATTCCTTCAACAAAAAATATCAGCTTTTGTAAGTCAGAAAGGAAAGGACACCCCGCAAAGACGAAGACGAATCAGTATCCGATTTGCCGGTCGAGCTGGATACGCTTGAAACAGAACACCCAGAAATATCGGTCGGCGTCTTTTTATCGGCAATCGGCTCTACCTCTTCCCGCGCTATTCCCGCAATTCGCGCACAGGATTTACCCGGCAAACCGACTATTCGCATTGAAGTACAGAAGAAAATTCGTAAATCCATGACTAAATTCGCGTTTTCGATATATTCCCGGTCTAAAACGAGTTTTCTGCGCACGCTATCCAAATCAGAATCAGGGGGCAAATTAATTTGAGCCAAACCGGTAATTCCGGGCAACACGCTGGTTCTAAACATATATCCGGGAATCTTTTTTTCAAGGATTGCTGTAAACTCCGGACGTTCCGGACGCGGTCCGATTAACGCCATCTGTCCGAATAAAACATTAAATAACTGCGGCAACTCATCCAAATGGAGCGGACGAAGCAATCGTCCCAGACGCGTAATTCGCGGATCATTTTTAGCCGTCCAAACCGGACCGGTTTTCGCCTCGGCGTCTTTGAGCATCGTGCGGATTTTCATCAAACGGAATACTTTACCGTCTTTACCCACCCGACGCTGACAATAAATTGCATTGCCCGGAGAGGTTATATGAACCAGAATTATCAAGAAAAACATGATCGGCAATCCCGGAATCAGCAACAGAAACGCCGCTAATTGATTGATCCGCTTGGAAAGCGTAAAATATATTTTTTGTTTGGAACTTAGTTGATCTGACATAATTATTCTCGTTGAGCCATATTTAATATTTATCAGCACACCGACACCAATTTCATTTGGCGTCTTACGAACTGATAAACTCGTAACGCTTAAACTTCACAAATTACGTAAAACAAAGTTTATACGAAATAATATTGTGAAGTCAAAAAGCCGTTTCAGGAAAAACTTCGGCAATCGGATACAAGCCGTTGTAATCATTACAACGAACACCCCGGTACCCTTAAAATTTGCGTTTTTCTCCCAAACTTGCTTTTTTCTATGTGCTTTGTAAAATTCATATAGCTATTGTCTATTTTACTCTATTTTTTAAGTTTTTCTACCATTTAGGTCGGAAAATTTATCAATTTTATTTAAATTATTCCTAAAGAGACGGAATATTCTGTTTCCAAAATAAAAATTTTGTTATTTTCTTCCTGATACCTCTAAACAAACTTAAAAAGTCAGCTATATTTGACCATAGAAGATGATCAGAAAAACTTCGGACTATTCGATTTTGCGTCGTGCTCCGGTTCATTTTCCGTCCTGCGTTATAGGGTGAAAAGTCGCCTATGACGCTAAATTCAGGAATCGTTCTTACCCCTTACGGAAAAATAGTACCCGACTACGCGCAAAATCCAATTATTTATCCGGATTTTCTCAAAACATCTTCTCTATATTGTACGTTATACCTAATATAATTTGTTCGTAAACTCGGTTAAAGGATGTTGTACAGACAAAAAAACTTAACCAATTCCGACTTTTTTCTCTATTATAGTAGAAAAAGCAGAATAAATTAGGCAGTATACCAACGCGAAAGCGAGAATCACAGTATATACAACGGATAATACTCCGGTAAAATCATTCATTACTTTTGATCATTCATCATAAATCCTGTTATTTTTACGATAATTTGCTATGAAATCAGACAATAAATACAATTCGCCAACTCAACTTCCGATTGATTCGGAAAACGATAATTCCGTTGTAATGCACATGGACCCGATGGATATTTTTCACGCCAGCTACGCCAAGGCCTCTTGGAGACGATACATTGGTTTGTTGTATCTGCTGTTAGGAATCGCGTTAATTGCGCAGGCGATTTTTTTATCTCCTGTTCAAACAGGAAGCTGTTATCAATATATTTTTTGTGCTATCGGATTTCTCTTTCTGTTTGTATCGATTTGTCTTTTTATCGCCGCTTGGCATAAAAAAACGTATCGAAGTTTTATCAACGAACAGGGATTGGGTACCGGAAATCAGCACGATATTCCCGTTCATACCTGGTCAGAGGTTGACCACGTTGTTGAGCGGCTTTACTATCGCGGTAATCCGCCCAAAAACGGAGTTTGGGGCTTTGCGCCCCGACGACTGGACGAAGATTTCGTTGTCATCCTAAAATCAGGCGAAAAATTATTTTTCGGACGTAAAAACCTGGATCATATTCATCGTTTTAAACCCTTGTTACTGTTTTATTCAGAGCAAAACAATATCGAATGGAAAACTCAAGAGTTTTATCATAGCTATAAGCCCAAAGCCGGTTCGATTGTCCTCCCCCTAACCCTGATTATCACCGCTTTGGTTATTGCCATTCTTCCTACGACCGTACTTTCCTATATCCAGTACGGCTTATTCACGCACCAGTTTGTTTTAACCGAGGAAGCGCAAAAGGAAATTATTGCTTCCCGATTCAGTTGGCCGCTGGAATTTTTAG
>CAYZMZ010000315.1:0-4450 GCA_964479655.1 uncultured Planctomycetaceae bacterium | reverse complement strand
TAAAATAGAAATTACAAAGATAGCTTGCTTATTCGTACTTTTTGTTCAGTATAATTTGCGGGGATTGTGCGGTAAAATAAAAAAGCAACTTTGGATCGTACAACTATAGAGTTAAAAACTCAGTATAGGCAAACGTACTAATCCAAAGTTGCATCATTAAAAATAAAGGTCGAGGAAATCGTCTTTTACATTTCTTAACCTCTATTGCCATCGTTGTACATCGTTTTGCAAGAAAGTCAAGGTCATTTTCCGCTGAAATAAAAGGAAAGAAAAGCAGAAATTTTTTCTATGCCCCCGGAGATTTTCCCGCATTGTGTCGATTTTGCCCTTGAAATCGGATTATATCTCTGTTTAACAGAGTAAAACGCAATGAGACGGCTAAAATAAATAACGTTGCTGGAAAAATAGAGGGCGAAATCAAAACGACGTCAAAAGGAAAAATCACGTAGTCATAGTATAGATGCTAAATTATGGAAAACAAGCTCCGTTTGATGTGCGCAATTACGGAGGGTCGTATCCGCCGGGATTCCATGGATTACAGCGCAGGATTCGCCAGATACCTTTAAGCGTGCCTTTGATCGGACCGTATTTTTCAACCGCTTGAATAAAGTAATCGCTACAGGTTGGCTCGAAACGGCACATCGCCGGCAGAGACGGGCTAATCCACCGTTGATAGAATCGAACCAATACGATAAGAATTCTTGACATCTGTTTTATGTTGTGATATATACTATGAGCATACAAATACGTCTGAAAATTAATCCCGTAAGCCTTTTGGACAGCGGTTATTCTTTGCGGTTTTCTTCAGATGACGATTTGTCTAGTCCGAATAATTTCAGACTAACGCGTTTGACGCAATACCGCAGGGATTTTTTTATTTCCTTAAACTGCGGCTTGGCGTCCAGTTTGGGAATAACGACGATATCGATTCCTGCTGCCGTTGAGGGGGAAATATCGGTTCGCCCCTTGTTTTGAGCGTTTTTTAGCAACTCTTTGGCAAAACCGCTTTGCTGAAGTCGAAACGCCTCGCGTAACAAGCGCTTCCATCGATTTCTTTTATTCGCCTTACCGACTTTTTTGGAAATGCTCAATCCCAAACGCGGATGTCCAAACGAATTTAACGCCGCAAAGACCAGAATAACTCCGTTGTTGTACGCAATGCGGGCTTGATACACTCGATCAAAATCCATCTTTTTGAGAATATGGTACGATCGGGGGAATTTATAGCTCGTCTTTTCCGACTGATCCGATGGAGCTATATCGGAATCAGTCGAAATGCCCATTTGTGAACTGAGCAAATTAACAGCAGTACGTTCGTCTATGTTGTTTTCAACTACCATCGTAATTCAGCCCGCGGATTGGAGGAATAGCGATTTTCTGCTTCTTCGGCTGCTTTTCCCAGCTGGTCGGTGATTGTATCCGGCAGAATAATTTTGGGTTCGACGTATAAATCGCCGCAAGTTCCTTTGTTGTCTTTTACGCCCATGCCCTTGATTCTTAACCGCTTTCCGCTGGAGGTTCCCGGCGGAATAGTCATCGCAACCACTCCCTTGGGCGTTGGAACGTCTACCTTTCCGCCGTTAATAGCCTCGGAAAGCGTGATGGGCAGCTGAACAATTAAATCATTGCCCTGTCGGGTAAAACAGGGGTGCGGCAATACGTGAATGGTTATCAGTAAATCTCCCGCCGTTCCGCCCATCGGGGAGGCGCCGCCTTGCCCGCGCAGACGAATTTTCTTTCCGTCTGAAATTCCAGCAGGTATATTTACGTCCAGCTCTTTAATTTGTCCAGTACTGAGCTTAAAGGACAACATTTGCTGTCCGCCGGTAACCGCCAAGGCAAAGGGGATGGATAATTCAGATTGAATATCCTGTCCTTTTTGCGGAGCGGATTGCCGTTGAAAACCGCCTGCTGGACCTCCGCCCATAGAGTCGAAATCGAATCCGCCGAATCGACCGCCTCCGGAACGAGGCCGTCCGCCGCCGAATCCTCCGAATCCGCCTGCGCCGGGTGAAAATCGTCCTAAAATATCGTTCAGATCAAACTCCTGACCGTTCATATTAAATGAACCGCCATTGAACCCGCCTGCTCCCGCGCCGGAACCGCCCATTCCCTGATATTGCTGATAGTTTTCCCCAAACTGATCGTACTGCTTGCGTTTATCCTTGTTATTTAAGGTGTCAAAAGCCTGTTGAACTTCGCTGAACTTTTTAGCGGCGTCTTTATCATCGGGATGCAAATCCGGGTGAAATTTACGTGCCAGTTCACGATAGGCCTTTTGAATCTCTTTGTCCGAAGCCGTCTTCGGAATACCTAATACTTCATAAAAATTTCTAGCCATAATATTACTTCTTAATAATTATAAATTTATATATAATGTACAATATTTGACAAATAGTCCTTTGTGTATAATAAACTAAATCGTACTATATAACAGGACAAACATCAAACCATTGTCGATTATTTTGCTTTTCCAGCCAGGTTACTGACTGTTCAGGTCCCCAAAAACCGGCTTCGTACAGGTCCAGATTCGGCGTACCGGAATCCCAAGCCTGTTGAATCGGATCGATTACGTTCCAGGCTAACTCTACTTCGTCTGCCCGGGCGAACAGGCTGGCGTCTCCGTTGATAACGTCTAACAGCAGCCGCTGATAGGAATCGGGCATTTTTGTGGAAAACCCTTGCTGAAAGTTGAAGTCCAGACTCGTTTGCCGCATATTCATTCCTTGATCGGGTACTTTGGTCTGAAAATACATTTTTATTCCTTCGGCAGGCTGAATTTGCAGTACCAGCTGATTGGGCTGGGTCTGATATTTTGTATCTGTATCAAAAATAAAATGGGGCGGCTGCTTGAATTGGATTACAATTTGCGTTGTTCGGCACGACATCGCTTTACCTGAACGGAGGTAAAACGGAACGGATTGCCAGCGCCAGTTTTCGATTTCAAACTTGACTGCCCCGTACGTAGCGGTTTGGGAATGGGGATTTACTTTCGGCTCGTCCCGATAGGAACGATATTGACCGCGAATCGAATCGACAGCCGCTTTTTGGGGAGTTATCGGTCGAATCGCCCGCAAGACCTTGACTTTTTCATCTCGAACAATATCAGGATCGAATCGGGCAGGGGATTCCATGGTCGTTAAAATCAGCAGTTGAAGGAGATGATTTTGGAACATATCCCGCAATACGCCGGAGCGTTCGTAGTATTCGGCTCTGCGCCCGATTAACGTATCTTCTGCTGCGGTAATTTGTACGTTATCTATATAGTTTCGGTTCCAAATTGGTTCGAAAATTGTGTTGGCAAAGCGTAAAACCATTATATTTGCTACTGTTTCTTTGCCTAAATAATGGTCGATTCGATAAATTTGGTCTTCGTCAAACCAATTGTGAATAAACTGATTCAGTTCAACGGCGGTTTGATAATTTGAGCCAAAGGGTTTTTCGAGCACAATTCGCCGGAAAGCCTGACTCTGACGGGACATGTGCGTTTGTCCGAGGTTCTCAACGGTGGTTTTATATAACTGAGGAGCTACTGCTAAATAGAAAATACGTCCAACGGGTTGATTTTGTTCGAGTTGATCGAGAAAATCATTCAGACGAATGTAATCGTCGGTATTTTCCATGTTTCCAGGAAAATAAAAGAGGTTTTCAGCGAACGAATTCCAAGTCGAGGTATCGAAATCGGAGCCGGTAAACTGCAAGGTGGTTTCAGCCAAGCGGGCACGCCATTGCTCGGAGGAGATTTCAGAGCGGGAGAAGCCGACAATTCGGGTATTTTCCGGCAATCGCGCTTTCTTGCGCAGCTGATACAATGCGGGAATCAGCTTGCGGCTGGTTAAATCGCCGCTGGCACCGAAAATGACAATCGTTTGACTCATAATTTGATATTCCTCCTTTATAACCGTGATTTGGATCGTAATACGACCCTCCACGTGATTTTTCCCTCCTGCACCGTTTTAACTTCGTCTTCTGATTAGTACTAAATTTTCAATTGCTAGTACTAAATCCTCAATTAATCGATCAGGACGAAATGAAACCGGGCTGGTTTACGATAATATATACTGTTACCACTTGGCTTTTTCCGGTTTGCATAACAAAAATCAGTCGTTTCATTTCGCCCTGATCGGCAAAATAAGGATTTAGCTCAACTTATTGGGCGAAATCAAAACGACGTCAAAAGGAAAATTCAAGTAGTCATTGTATAAATCGGGAAAACGCAAGTAGAACCAGTATAGTTGCAATCACAACGTAATAATACAGTATACTTCCCTTTCAAGATTTTACAATATGGGGATAGAGGACAGAAAGCAAAACGCTCAAATTTAGAAAATTTTGCGTTGGTGAAAAACGCGTAAGTCGTTTATTAACAAGGGGTTGAAATAGGTTTCCTCGGTAGAAAGAAGAAATTTTGAAAAAAAAGTGATTCCCCCTGTTGACAATCAAAAGGAAT
>CAYZMZ010000314.1:0-4453 GCA_964479655.1 uncultured Planctomycetaceae bacterium | reverse complement strand
ACGGCGAAATTTTATTGGACGGAGAAACGAAAAATGAAATCCGTACCCCCTTTGATTTTCCCCTTTTGAATAAGATAAATACGGATCAGTATAATCTCGGTTTAGCTCGGTCGGACGAAATTATCGCCTCGATTCAGTTGAACAGTTGCAGCGACGATTTAGGCGAGTTCTTCCCGGTTGAACTGCCGCTGGAATCTCCCTTTTCCCATCGACAGCAACGGAACGTCGGAACATGGCAAACGTCTGCGGACGATGCGTTTCATAATCCAGTTGGATTTACTATTGTACAGCAGCCTAATCAGGTTAATGCTACGGTAAATTATACTATTACTGCCTCCGTCGAAAATACGTCTGAAATACAGTTGCAGGGTAACGTTCAGCTTGAGGGCGGTATTTTGGACGAAATTGTTTTTGATTTGCCTGATTGCTTTGGCGTGCCGGTATCAACCAAAACGACAATAGACTGTCAGCCGGATCCGCACAATATTTCTCATAACAGATATATTTTGCGGGGCGCGTTACCGTTGAGTACCGGTACTGCGTTTACGTTAACCATTCCGCTGAAAACGATTGTCCCGGACCAATGGAATTTTAGGGAAATTCATTTTCAAAATTTAAAAACGGGAGATATAATTGTTCAGCTGCCGATTCAAAGAAAGAACACGCCGATTAGATGGCGCGTCAATCATTTAATTCCCTTTGATCAAGACAAGGTAAACAATAATATACCGGCAATAAATTCGTATGATAATTCGACCGCCGCTCTTATTTCTTCGTTGGGAAAAGAATCCTCGTCCACGGAAAAGAAAACGTATAAATCCTATAAAGCCGATTCCAGCACGTTTCAGATTCAAGGAAATATTCCCCCCGCAGCCGAGCAATGGGTTAGAATCTTCGGAACGAGTTTATTTATCAAGCCGGTTTCCGAATCGCAGTATTATGCTATCGATGATTTTTCTGCTGCCGTTTCGGGAGTAGAATCTATTTCCGTAACCCTTCCTCAAAAAACGCAGGTAATCGACGTTCAATGCGCGATGAAATCCGTCGCCTGGAAAACCGTGTCGGAAAATACGATTGTTATTCCGGTACTGGTTCAAAAAGAACCGCAAGACATCCGTATTATTTACAAGTCAGAATTAAAACGAACACTGTATTCCGAACCGATGGAATTTACGCCTCCGGTAGTTAGCAACGCCTTGGAAAACAGTGCGGTATCATGGACAATTGTTCCATGGAAAAGTTTCAATAAAATTCCCGGCTCCAGCAATCTCCATTTAACGTCAATAGCGCAGCAGGAGATTTGGCGAATGAACGATTTACTGGCGCAAATGAGATTTGTTCAATCTCTTAAAACTTCGATTTCAATAGTAACTATTGAACAATTCAAGAAGAAATTTGGACTGATTGAACGACAGATGCGGGAAAACGGAATTGGTCAGGTAAATTCGGACAGTTCAATCGATCCTTTGTCTAATATGGACGACGATTTTAACTCCGACAACGCCTCGTCGGTCGATTCAACGTCTTCCCCGCGATTGTCTGACATGGATAATTCAGATCCCGCTTTAACGGGCGACAAGGAATCCCCAACGTCATTGACCGCTTCCCGGCAAAAGTCGTCCCGATCCGGAAATTCTATTTCGACGGTAGTTGCCATTCAAAATTTACGGAATCAATGGCAACAGCAATATTTTGAATACATGAATATTATTTCAGTTCTCAGTGCTACTTCTGCGACTGAACCCGGTACCGGCTCCGATACCATCAAAGGCTCGTTTTCCGCCTCTTATACCTCTGGTCGGACAGGAAAGACGGACTCGGAACCTATCGAAATTTCTCGAATGCTTCCCGGCTTGCCGGGGCAAACGGGCATGGCTACGGATTTTAGTTTATATTTTGATATAAGAAAAGATAATCCTATTATTGCCTATAGCGATACGACGGCTCCGATAGTATTGGAGTTGAATCTTCAGCCGAGTGTAAGTTTTTCCAATCCCTTACTCTTGATTTTAGGTTCTATTCTGCTTTTTATTTACGGTTGGCTGGTATTTTTCCCGCCGCGTTACGTTTTGCAATGGAGAACCGCGTTGGTATTAGGATCGCTGGGATTATTCTGGCTTGCCTATTTCAATTTATACGGTATCGCCTTGTTACTGTTACTTATGTCAGCGATAATAATTTTGAGGCATGTTCGACGAATTGCCCATCGGGAAATAATCCCCTTGCGAGTACGATAAACGAGGGGAATCGTCGTCCTAGCCATTTTATTTATCGACTATTTATACTTATACTATGATTACGTGAATTTTTCTTCTTGACGTCGTTTTGATTTCGCCTCTGTAGGAATAAATACTCACCGTATTACGGATCAGGGCGAAATGAACCGACTGAGTTTTGTTATGCAAACCGGAAAAAGTCAAGTGGAAACAGTATATTATGTGATTTATGCTAAAATGAATAGTCAAAAATATCGTTCTCCGTGTTATATAAAGCGTTATATCACGCCAAAACAGAATACTAACTGATTATTTAGATAAAACAGCTAGGTATGACTAACACAGTTCTGGATAGTAAAATTATGGTGTAAAATCAGGAAGTCATAGTATAAAGCGTCTGGAATACCCCCTTGGCGAATAAGAAGATACTTATAATTTTATTCTATTAAACTGACTAATATGACTTATATCTGCTTTTTTGCCAAAATATTTCAAAATTCCTCTGGTCAAGGTCTCCATAATTTGCTATATAGTCTTATGTAATTATCCCGATTCTCCCTCGGTGGATAAAATAGGCAATCAACGAATATAAAAATATGAAATACAACGCAATCATAAATTCGATAACGAAATCAAGACGAAACACGCTGATATGGACGTCTGTAATTTTCGTCCAGCTCATTTTTTTCGTATTGAGTAACGGTCTTTCCGCGCAGCAGGAAACGACTCCCGCAGAAATTAACTCGGCGCAGACGCAATCCGATCCGGTAATAGAAGTCGATAAATCTGCCGAACTTTTCCCGTCGATTATTACGGACGATACGGACAACAAGAAACCGACGGATTCGTTGACTGACGGCAATCAAAAAGCGGACAATCAAAAAGCTGACGAACAAAAAGCTGATAGTCAAAAAGAGGACAAACAGAAAGCGGTCGATTCCCCCGTTGAAACCGTGCCGGAAGTTGAAGAAACCGTGCTTGCCTCTCAAATTTCTTCGGTTCCGCTGCCTGAAAACGGTAATTCTGACAGCAATTCAGCGAATCTGACCCGCCAGTTTACCGAGTTGCTTCGCAAAGAAATTCCCGTTGTAGAGTACTTGTCAGATCGTTTGATAGATACATTTTTACCGGCAAAAGTAGCGGCGGAAACCTCGGAAAAATCCGCTCCCAAGGTAATTCCGCTGGATAAAATTCCGCAAGACGTAACTTTTCCCGCTCTTCCGGAAAAAGCGGCGACACCCCAAGTGGTTGCGGCGACAACGGTAGACGGTCAGACTGTTTTGGTAAAGGAAACGCCTGCTGAAATCGAAAAAACCGCCGTAAAAGAAGAGCCGGTTAAACCTCTGGATGCCAATCAGATACGTGTTTATGAACAAATAACCAATCCCCGCGCCTTGGTTAGCTTCTTTTTGGAATCATGCAGTAAACGGAATTTTGACGATGCGGTTTTAGCGATGGATTTATCCAAAATGCCCGATGTCGATCCGATGTCAAAACAGATGCTTGCCTATCGATTGGCCGGAATTCTTTTCCGACTTAAAAATTTGGATTTACGCAAGATTCCCGAAAAAACCGCTAAGACGGTATATTACATGTGGCCAGACCCCGACTATAACGCCATAGTATTACAAAAACAGCCGGACGGAGCCTGGAAATTCGGCTCTGCGACGGTCGCGGAGATAAATAAATTTTACGAAAAGATCGAATCCCGTCCGCCGGTATACGTTCAAAAAGGGTGGTTAAAATACCTGCCGGATTCTGCGTTCAAGGCATTTCTTGGAATCTCGTATTTGCAATGGGGATTTTTAACGCTCTATTTTCTGCTTGGATACGTAGTATACAAAATCGCCCCCTTTATTTCGGCGCATTTGATTATGGTGCCCCTGAAGATAATCAGTAAAAGCGGGGACTATACCGTGCTAGTTAAGCGGGCAATTCGGCCTCTGGCGTATCTGGCGATGGTTTATATTTGGTTTATCGGATTGACAACAATACATGTATCTCCCGCAATTTTACAATGGGCGTCATGGATTATTCATCCGTTTGGAATTTTAATGCTGATGATTTCTGTTATTCGTTTGACCGATGTGTTTGGCGAATGGCTGAGAAATCGAATGGCAAAAACAAACAGTAAAATCGGCAACGTTTTGGTAGATTTGTCCACCAGAACGATAAAATGTCTGATTGCTTTCCTGGGAATGATTGGTATTGCTCAGGTATACGGCTTTTCTGCTTTA
>CAYZMZ010000313.1:3378-4492 GCA_964479655.1 uncultured Planctomycetaceae bacterium | reverse complement strand
GGTTGGTTGATTAGGGCGAAATGAAACGACTGGGGTTTGCTATTCAAACCGAAAAAAGTCAAGTGAAACCAGTATATCATAAACCAGCCGACTTGCTTCCGCCTTATTCCGTAAATCAAGAGGGGCGTTACCTCTTGCAGGGCGAAATCAAAACGGCTTTTAGGAAGAAATCACGTAGATATAGTACAAATATCATGTCAGAAAAAAAAGTTGTGATTATTTCGTCCAGCCCGCGCAAGGGCGGTAATTCCGAATATCTTTGCCAGCGGTTTGCCGACGGCGCACGCGAAGCCGGAAACAAGGTTGAAATCATTTCCCTGACTGGAAAGAAAATCGGATTTTGTACCGGTTGTTACGCCTGTCAAAAAACCGGCACCTGCGTCCAAAAAGACGACGTTCAAAAAATTATCGACCAGATGCTCTCTGCCGATATAATTGTTTTGTCCACTCCTGTCTATTTTTATACTGTCAGCGCACAGTTAAAAGCATTGATCGATAGAACCGTTGTTATCTACCCCAATTTAACCGACAAGCAGTTCTATTATATCATGACCATGGCAGACGGAAACGATAAAAAATTCAAAGCCACCGTTGAAGCCTTGCGCGGCTTTTTGGAATGCTATGACGGCTCAAAAGAAGTCGGCATGATTCGCGCCTGCGGCGTCTACGAAAAAGGAGAAGTCCAAAAAACCGACTTCGGCGACCAAGCCTATCAAATGGGAAAGGGAATCAAATAAAGTTCCTGATTCTACCTGAAATTTCCCGACTTATACAGGGGTTCAATCCCCGCCGTTTCATTTCGTCGTAATCGGCAAAACAAGATTTCGCTCAGCTTATTGGGCGAAATCAAAACGGGAAAATATGGGAAATTTTCGAAATCGTAGAATAAACCGATCTTGAATGGGGTTTGTCCCGATTTACGCGGGCGCATCCAGCAGGATACGCCCCCTCAAAATCCAAAGGAAATCCGAATTTCCCGGCTATAGATTCCTGCTAAAATACGGTAACTTCAGCAAGCGCATTTCTGCCGAGTAATTCTATACTGACCGATTCCATACTGACCGATTCTATCGGGTTCGTACCCAAACCATGTTATCCAAATCTTCCAGCCAGA
>CAYZMZ010000313.1:0-3278 GCA_964479655.1 uncultured Planctomycetaceae bacterium | reverse complement strand
GACCGATTCTATCGGGTTCGTACCCAAACCATGTTATCCAAATCTTCCAGCCAGATATTTTTAAACCAAACTTCGTCGTTATGATCTTGAAAATAGAGCTTTCCCGCCTGATTTAGTCCGAATCCTTTAACCGCCTTGAATTTCGACTGCGCAATCGCCTTATTCCATCTATCCGAGCCGACTTCGTACTCAACGGTCAGCTTTCCATTAAGCCAATGTTGTACATGCGTTCCTCTTACAACAATCATGGATTGATTATATTCTCCTACCGGATTGGCCGCCTCGCAAAGCGTCGGTAACAATTCGTACAACGCCGAAGCACGAGTTTTCGGATTTTTACCGTTGGAATGCCCGTCGTTATCCAGCATTTGATACTCCGGCCCCAGCCATGCGTTTCCGAACTTGGTCAAATGATATTTAACCCCGCTGTTCCCCTTGGGCGAAATTTTCCATTCCCAATGAAGAATAAAATTCTTAAATTCTTTTTTAGTATACAAACTTGCATTTGGACGCGCCGATTTCTTAAAGTGCATCGCTCCGTCGGATTCCAACGTCCAGCCGACGGGTAAAGAAGCGTCCCCGTTTTCCTGACAAAAGGCGTCAAAAGACGTGCCGTCAAACAGGACTACTTTCGACGGAACGAGCATAAAGCGCGGTTTAATCAAGCAGCAGGCATGACGTCCATGCAAGATTGGTCTGCAAACGGTCTGACGCGCTTGCAACACTCTATTCCGGGTAAAAGGACACGCTTGCGCCAGTTCGACGCCTACAATTGCACTGAGCAATACTAACAATAAAAGGGGGGTTTTCATAATATAATCAAAGTTGTAAATCTCAAAAAACTCAACAGGAAATAATTTCTATTTGCTTCCTCGAGGCATGTATTTACACATCAATAAGCCCAGGAAGAATAAAATTGTCAGCGGGGTAAACATCAACAGCATACTGGTCGGGTCAGCGGGCGTTAAGACCATCGACAAAACGGCAATAATTAAAATCGCCACCCGCCAGTTATCCATATACATTTTAATCGAAATAATTCCGATTCGTTCCAAAAACAGCATCACCAACGGCAATTGGAAAGAAATTCCAAATCCGATCGGCAGCATCAGTACAAAACCAAGCCATTCGTTGATTCGCAAGTCAGGCTCGATTTTCATCCATTCGTTAAACAGCATCAAAAATCCCAGCACCGGATCGAAGACCCAGAAAAAAGCCATGCTTGCCCCGGCTAAAAACAATCCCATGCTGATAGGGAAATAAATATACACGTATTTTCTTTCGTGCGGATATAATCCGGAAATAATGAACATCCAAATTTGATACAATACCCAAGGACAGGACAAAACTACCCCGACCAGCAAAGAGGCCTTCACGTAAATCATAAAAGGCTCCTGCGCGCTAAGCGATCTGGTATGCGTCCGTTCGCTTTCGTCTTTAGGCTTCCATAGATAGACTTTTACAAAATCCTGATTTCTATTCTTTTCAAATTGCGAAATTTGATCTTGCGTTTGAATCGCCGGTAAACTTCCGCAGGCGTAATTCCACCAATCCGCAAACCAGGCAATCGCCTTTGTATAAGACGGCTGCTGTTGCGAAGAATCGACCTTTTCTTCTGCGGACTTTTCTTCAATTGCCGTTTCTTCAGTCTCCGTTTCTTTAACCGCCTTTTCCGCAGTTGTCTTTTCCGCCCCGCTGTTCTCCAGCTTGTCTGCCGCGGTTTTATCTGAATTGTCTTTCGTCTGCTGCGTATCAGTCTGCTGAGTAACCGCCGAATTATCCGCATTGATTACCGTTTCGGGAGAAACCGGCTGAATTTCCAGCGGCGTAGCCGACGAATCTTCCGAAGGAGCCGCGTAGCTAGCCGCAACTCGGGATATTTCCGACTTGTTCAGATAGACGGTTTCTACCAGCAAGCCGCTGTTAAAGGCTTTTTCCGCTATATCTTTCGGATAGCCCTGCTCTACCATCTTAGCTATTTTCGCCTGATTCTGTTTATCTAAATAGCGCGTCAAAGAACGCGTCAGAGGTTGCTGAACGATGTTCATCACCTGAGCACCAAAAAAAAGACCGATTATAAAACAGACTACAATTCCCAGAATACAGCGAAATAGACAGCCGCGTAATTCTTCTAAATGATCTCCAAAACTCATTGAGGATTCCTGAAACAGGTTATCTTCGCGAGGACTCATAGTAGGTAGGCTCCTGATTTTTATTTATTGGCTATACTATTCCCGCTTGAACTTTTCCGATTGTAAAATCGAACATCAGCCGTTTTCTTTCTTCCTAATCGACAAAACAAGAGTTCGTTTTGTTTATTGGAAGGAAATCAAGGCATCGATGGAAAAAATCATCGGGTCATAATATAAATTGCTCTTGAATTTTTTTGCTTTTTTGTTTATTGTACCACAACAGGTTATTAATAATATAATCAAATATTTGATTTCGGGAAGGACTTATTCGAAGATTACTTGATTATTTCCCAAAGCGGAGATAGTTTTTTTGCAATTTCAGGAAACAGGGTCTTCCTTTTTAAACCTATTCCCCCGTTTCCCCTTGCGTAAAATCCGTATTACTATATAATAGATTGTTTGACGCAGATATTCTGCCTTCGTTTTGACTTTTTGCAATACATTTGAAAACTCATTCAAATTTATTTCATAATTCAAAATATAAACCAGATTTTAATTAAATAATAACATCGTGTCCCGTTCCAATTCGTGCTCGCACGAACTGCCGATTTACCCTAATTGTTCAGATTCCCTATATCCGATTCGGTTGGAACCTGTACTTAAAAGGGCAATATGGGGGGGCAGGAAAATCGAATCCTTCTTGGGTAAACCGTTACCTTTGGGAAACGATTACGCAGAAAGCTGGGAGGTTTCCGACCATCGCTTGGGAATCAATCAGATTTTGTACGGGCGTTTTGCCGGCGAATCACTCCATTTTTTGGTAGAACATTTTCCTGAACAGCTTTTGGGAATTCATAAAAGTTTTTCCCGATTTCCGCTTTTGATGAAAATATTAGACGCGAATCACCAACTTTCCGTTCAGGTTCATCCCGACGACCAGTTGGCAGATACGCTCCAGCTTCCAGACGGCGGCAAAGACGAAGCATGGGTTATTTTGGAATCGACGCCCGAAAGTTTTATTTATACCGGATTTCAATCCCCGGTTACAGAACAAACCGTTCGTCAGGCGATAGACAACGGAACGCTGGAATCGTTGCTATACCGATTTCATCCCGAAGTTGGACAGAGCATATACCTGCCAGCCGG
>CAYZMZ010000312.1:1920-4519 GCA_964479655.1 uncultured Planctomycetaceae bacterium | reverse complement strand
TCCATTTCGCCTGAATCAGTAAAACGAGAAGTATTATTCGTACTGTAGCAAAATCAAAACGGCGTCGATAGGAAAAATCAAATGTTCATAGTATAAACTAACGGCTTGTCAGTTTGATTTTTGCTCTGGCTTGCTTGATCTTCCGCTCTTTGGAGGCTAATTCGTCCTCTGAAATCGCCTTGATTTTCAGGGCTTCTTCCAGCTGACCGGCAGCTCCCGAGGCGTCTAACTCGGACGTACGAACCGCATGCCCGGTCATAATAGAAACGTTGTCGTTGAGAACTTCAACGAATCCGCCGTCAACATAAAAACTTTCCTGACCTTGCTCGGTTTTAATACGCAATTCGCCAAAACCCACTCGTCCGATCAACGGAGAACGATTATGTTCAATTCCGATTTCGCCGTCATAAAGCGGCAAAACGCAGGATTGACAATCCATATCTAAAACCTTCTTTTCGGGTGTTACAACGTTTATTTTCATGTTTTTTAACAGTATTCAGTGATTACAATAACCCGCTGACCGTTACGCGCGGTCAGCAAATTATAACCCCAATGACTTATGACCAAACGACCGGGTGAGAAAAAATTACCGAGGCAATTATTTCGCAGCCGCGGCTTCTTCCATCTTTTTAGCCTGTTCGGCTGCCTGCTCAATGCCTCCAACATACATGAAGGCTTGTTCAGGAAGATGATCCCACTTGCCATCGCAAATTTCGTTGAACGAACGAATCGTATCTGCCAAGGGCGTGATTTCACCTTTCTTACCGGTAAACGCTTCGGCAACCAAGAACGGCTGCGACAGGAATCGTTCAATTCGACGAGCGCGATGGACGACCAGCTTATCCTCTTCGGATAGTTCGTCAACACCCATAATAGCGATAATATCTTGAAGTTCTCGGTATCGCTGTAAGGTAGTTTGAACACGCCGAGCGCAATCGTAATGCTCCTGCCCAACGTACTGCGGATCCAAAACTCGCGAGTTGGACGCCAACGGATCTACGGCCGGATAAATACCTTTTTCGGAAATAGCTCGTTCCAAATAAATGAACGCGTCTAACTGTCCAAAAGCGGTAGCCGGAGCCGGGTCAGTCGGGTCGTCAGCAGGGACGTATACGGCCTGTACAGACGTAATAGCCCCCTTGTCGGTAGACGTAATTCGTTCCTGTAAGGCACCCATTTCAGACGCCAAAGTCGGCTGATAACCTACCGCCGACGGCATACGTCCTAACAACGCGGATACCTCAGAACCAGCTTGCGAAAATCGGAATATGTTATCGATGAATAACAAAACGTCCGTTCCGGTTGAATCGCGGAAATATTCTGCCATCGTCAAAGCAGACAAAGCAACTCGAAGACGGCTTCCCGGCGGTTCATTCATCTGTCCGAACACCATACAAGTTTGCTCAATTACGCTTCGACCGGTATCGCCGATTTTGGCTTCCTGCATTTCCAGCCATAAGTCGTTTCCTTCACGAGTTCGTTCGCCAACTCCAGCAAACACGGAAAAACCTCCGTGAGCAGAAGCAATACGAGCGATTAATTCCTGAAGAATAACCGTCTTGCCCAGTCCAGCACCGCCGAACAAACCCGCTTTACCGCCTCGTACGAACGGCGTAAGAAGGTCAATAACCTTAATACCGGTTTCAAAAATTTCCGTCTTGGTAGAAATTTCATTCAACGGCGGAGCGTCTCGGTGAATAGGACGATATTCGTCCGCTTTTACCGGACCGCGTTTATCTACCGGCTGACCGAGCAGATTAAATACACGTCCCAAGGTTGCCTTGCCCACCGGTACGGTTACCGGCTTACCGGTATCTACAACCTTCATACCACGCTGCAAACCATCTGTTGAACCCAACGCAACGCAACGAACTCGACCACCGCCTAAGTGCTGCTGAATTTCGCCAACCAAATCTATGGAGACGCCTTTTTCGTTGGTTTTAATCGTAACGGCGTTGTAAATCGCCGGCAGAGAATCTTCAGGAAATTCTACGTCGAAGGTAGAACCGATTACCTGCGTTATTTGACCAATATTTTGTTCTGCGGTCATACTTATACCTCTATGTTATGGGTGATTTCTATTTGTTTATCGGAACGCACGTTATTTCAGTGCTTCTACACCGCCGATTAACTCGGTCAGTTCGCCAGTAATTTGACCCTGTCGGGCACGGTTGTACGCCATAGACAAAGAACGAATCATCTTGTCTGCATTTTCCGTTGCGGACTTCATGGCAACCATTCGCGCAATCTGTTCGCTTACCGCGGCATCTAAAAAACATTGAAACAACTTCATTTTGAATGAAGCGGGTACGACTTCTTCCAAAATGCTTTTCGCAGAGGGAAGAAATTCGTAATCGTGATTTTGCGTTGCTGTTGATTTTGCATCCGCCGGAGTCGCCTCGGCTGATTCACTGGTCAATTCGGTCAGCGGTAACAGCGTTTCAAGGGTCGCCTTTTGACGGGACATCGTTAAAAACTTTGTATAAACAACTTCTAATCTGTCTAATTTGCCAGACTGAAACATGTCCAAATACTTATTGGCGATTTGCTCCACTTCCTGATAGGCAGGTCGGTCCTCAAATTGCAAATAAGACTGGTC
>CAYZMZ010000312.1:0-1907 GCA_964479655.1 uncultured Planctomycetaceae bacterium | reverse complement strand
AAACGCCGCGTTTACCCGCAACTTCCAAAATCGGGTGAGCAACTGAATCGGTTAGTTCCTTCCATCGGGCCGCTGCCTGACGAATTACCGAACCGTTATAGCCGCCGCACATACCTCGATTGGAGGTAAGAACCAGCATAACAACGTTATCGTTGGTTTGATGCGTCTGCAACAACGGGTGTTGGACATCCAATCCCGCGCGAGCCAACTCGCCAACCATAGTAGTTAGTCTACCGGTATACGCTCTGGCGGAAATCGCACGCTCCATCGCCTTGCGATACGTAGCCGTTGAAATCAACTCCATCGTTCGGGTGATTTTACGGGTGCTGCGGATTGACTTCCGGCGTCTGTCTAAAGCTCTTGCTTTTGCCATTATTTAAGGGGCGATTTACGTCTGACTGGCAGAATAACCTTATACCTGTTCCGTATAACCTTATTCTGCTGCTCCGACGCAAATATCGCGGAAATAAAAGTGTTGGAAAATTACGCTTGACAATTGAAAACCAGCAAGCAGAATCAAAACCGCTTGCTAGTTTCTGAATGCTTACGCGTATTGCTTGGAAAATTCTTCGATGATACCCTTCAAAGCGGATTCGGTTTCTGCGTCAATTTTGCGATTGGCAGATAACTTGTCCCAAAACGCCTGATGCTTACTGTGTACGAAAGCCAGCAATTTCTCTTCGTAATCATGAACCTTTTTGACAGGCAGTTTGTCCATATATCCACGTGTTACGGTGTATATACTGACAATTTGATCTGTAACATCCATGGGATGATACAAACCCTGCTTGAGCAATTCGTTAATTCGATAACCACGATCCAAACGCTGCTGCGTTGCGGGGTCTAAATCTGTACCTAACTGAGCGAACGCTTCCAATTCACGGAACGCCGCCAAGTCCAATCGCATACCGCCGGCTACCTTCTTCATAGCAGCTACCTGCGCGTTTCCGCCTACACGGGATACAGAAATACCAGGGTTCATAGCCGGACGCTGACCTCGGAAGAACAAGTCTGGCTGAAGGTAAATCTGACCGTCGGTAATAGAAATAACGTTTGTTGGAATATACGCGGATACTTCACCTTCCAACGTTTCGATAATCGGCAACGCGGTCAAAGAACCACCGCCCAAGTCTGCGGACAGCTTTGCGCTTCGCTCCAGCAAACGGCTGTGGCAGTAAAACACGTCGCCAGGATACGCTTCACGTCCCGGCGGACGACGCATTAACAAGGACAGCTGTCTGTAGGCAACCGCCTGCTTGCTCAAGTCGTCGTATACGCATAGAGTATGTTCGCCTTTGTACATAAAGTACTCTGCCATCGCACACCCGGCATACGGGGCAATATACTGTAACGGAGCCGGGGACGCAGCACCGGCAACGACAACTGTCGTGTAAGCCATCGCGCCTTCGCGTTCCAGGGTACTGAGAATATTGGCGACCGTTGAATCTTTCTGACCAATGGCTATATAGAAACACTTAACTCCAGTATTCTTCTGATTGATAATCGTATCAATACAGATAGCAGTTTTACCGGTTTTTCGGTCTCCAATGATCAATTCTCGCTGACCACGTCCGATAGGCGTCATGGCGTCGATAGCCTTAATACCCGTCTGCAACGGCTCTTTAACCGGCTGACGATCGGCAATACCAGGAGCCGTCGTTTCTACAGGACGACGATCGGTAGTAGCAATCGGTCCTTTACCGTCTAAGGGATTGCCCAACGGATCGATTACTCGACCTAATACGGCATCTCCAACCGGAACGGATAGCAACTTGCCCGTTGTTCGGACTTCATCGCCTTCATTAATTTTCAGGTAATCACCCAAAATAATGACACCGACGCTGTTCTCTTCCAGGTTAAACGCCAGACCGGTTACACCGCAATCAAATTCCAGCATTTCGCCCGCC
>CAYZMZ010000311.1:302-4537 GCA_964479655.1 uncultured Planctomycetaceae bacterium | reverse complement strand
GCAGTAAGACGGAATTATCCAGCAACGGCAATTCCACCGAAGAATCAATCGCCCTAATCGTAACGGCATAAAGGGTAACTAAATCCCGCACAAACTGCATTTCTCCGGTTCCGTCGGAACTGCTATGATGAAATTGCAATACGATTTCCGTGCTCTTTTCGGATTCTATGCAGTAAACACGGAATCCAGCGTGATTTTTAATATCCAGCGGCTGGGCGTTAGGAAATCCGCTTTCGTTTTTTGCCGAATCATTTGATGAATCAATCCAGCGAATTTCGGGGGATTCGTTTGTCGGAACCCAGTACCAGCGATTGAGTCGTTTTTCCACCCGGCACCCGAACAGCGGATGACGATTGACAGCCAGAGAAACCGCCGTTTCAAAAGCGGCATGATTGAGCAAACCGGT
The DNA here is from genome assembly GCA_964479655.1 of uncultured Planctomycetaceae bacterium. Lineage (GTDB taxonomy): Bacteria > Planctomycetota > Planctomycetia > Pirellulales > Thermoguttaceae > RUG11551. The sequence goes on along the minus strand of CAYZMZ010000311.1, from coordinate 4,131 downwards.
TAATTCCAAACGACGAAATGAATCCATTGGATACGATGGATTATCGTCCAGAAGCATATAAAGTTCAAAAATCGTCAGCGGTAGAGGAAATAATTCTTTTTCAGTCATGGGTAAAGAATATAGCAAAAATCCTAAATAATTCAAGACGACTAATAAAAAGAGGGAAAAATGGATATTTTCACAAACATACTTTCAGCATTCGGAAAAATAGAGGGGGCGGACAAAAGGAAATTGTCGTTTAGGGGAGTTTTTAGGGAGAAAAGGAAACGGAAAATTGAAGTCGAAGCGCATTTGTCTGGTTTCTTTTTGCCGACAAGATGTCTGCGTTGCAATAAAAAATGATTATAGCAAAAATTCCCTCTTGCTATAAAAGGGGGAAAGAGGTATAATATCCTTTGTAGTTAGATTTTACTATGATTACTTGATTTTTTCTCTTGACGTCGTTTTGATTTCGCCGTAATACGAATAAAAACCTCTCGTTTTACCGATTAAGGCGAAATGAGACGACTGAGATTTGTCATCCAAGCCGGAAAATTTCAAGTAGAATCAGTATATTGCCGATTTTGTACAAAGTTTATTTTTACTGCCTATAATATACGGTCTTCCCCAAACCATGCTTGCCATCCATAACAGCCCCGATACCCAAGAAAAACTCGAATTACTCGCGCAAGACGCGAAGTTCGATCTTGCGTGCGCCTGCGGTGCGGGAAAAGAAGACCATCGACAGAAATCGCAAACCGGCTCTTGGATTTATCCTACTACGATGGCTGACGGGCGCAGAACGTACTTGTTCCGAACGCTGCTTTCCAATCATTGCGCCAACGACTGCAAATACTGCCCCCTCCGTCGAGATCAAGACCCGCAGCGAACTACGCTCACCCCGATCGAAACCGCAAAAACCTTTATCGACTACTGGCGTGCAGGGCGGGTTAGCGGTCTGTTTTTGTCGTCTGGATTATTCAAATCGCCGGATAATACCATGGATCAGCTTATTTCTACCGTTCGTCTGGTTCGACGGATGGGATTTCACGGTTTCGTCCATCTAAAAATCATGCCGGGAACGTCGCAGCAGGCGATTGCCGACGCGCTATCCCTGTCCTCAGCGGTTTCTATTAACATTGAAGCCCCGGGAGAAAAGAGATTCTGTCAATTAAGTCAGTCGAAAAACTATCTGCAAGATATAATTCGTCCGATGAAAACGATTGCTCAGATGATTCAAAACATGCCAAAAGGACGATGTATCAAGCAAACTACCCAATTTATCGTCGGGGCGGCAGACGAAACCGATGCGGAAATCGTTAAATACATGGCGGCCGGATACGATCGACTGAATTTACATCGAATTTATTTCAGTGCCTATCAGCCGACAGAAATTCCCCTGTTGGATATTCAAGCCGTTCAATCCGTACAAAATCGGGCGATGCGGGAACATCGGTTGTATCAAGTCGATTTTTTAATGCGAAAGTACGGCTTTACAGAAAACGATATCGCCTTTACAGAAGCCGAAAATCTGGATATAGCCGTCGATCCGAAATCCATTTGGGCAGCCAACCACCCGGATTTCTTCCCCGTCAATATTAACAAGTCCAATAAATTCGATCTGCTAAAAGTCCCCGGCTTGGGTTTGATTACTGTCAAGCGAATTTTAGAGGCACGCAAACAAGGCGGTCGAATTACCAATCTGGAACAGGTTGGAAAACTAACCAAAACCCTCAAGACAGCGGAAAAATACGTTCGTTTTGATTAATATCCAACTTTGATTACCCTACCGCTTTGACTACCCTACAATGAATCCACTTTTTGATTATTCCATTTTTACCGTTGATAACCCCGGTTTTGAAATTCTGTACGAAGACGGTCCCGTTTTTGTGGTCAATAAGCCGTCTGGTGTTTTGATTCAAGCTCCTATTGGAATCGATAATTTGGTTTCCCGGGTCAAGCATTTTTTTCAGATTCGCGACGGCAAGGGAGACAATCAATATCTAGGCGTTCCGCACCGATTAGACCGTCCTGCCTCCGGCGCGGTAGTTTTCGCCAAGCACGTACGCGCAGCCCAACGGCTATCCCACCAATTCGAGGGGCGGACGATCGGTAAAAAATACTGGGCGATTGTCGAAGGCTCCTTTGAACCTTCCATACAAAGGGAACAAATAGATACTAATTATCAATTCGCTCTGCAAGGGGAACAGGAGTTCTTTTCCTCCTATTCCGATACCTCGGTCTGTCCGCAGGGAACGAAAGGAACCTGGGAGGATTTCCTCCGTAAAATTCCCGAACAACCGGTTGGGGAAATTTGCGCTGCGGATAAATCAGATGCCCGCTGGGCGGTTTTGCATTATACGGTTATCGGGCAGAAAAAGCGCGACATCTCCGCAGAAAATCCGTCTGTGCGTGCCGGTACGCTGGTAGAAATTGAGCTGGAAACAGGTCGGTTTCATCAAATTAGAATTCAAGCCTCAAGCCGACATCATGCGATTTTTGGAGATGCCATGTACGGCTCAACGACGGCTTTTGGACCTCAATACGACGATATTCGCGAACGCCCGATTGCCCTGCATTCACGATATTTGAGCTTTACGCACCCCATGCGAGATGAACGAATCGAGGTTTTCGCGCCGTTGCCGGAATACTGGAAATCAGTCCCCTTTCCCGCCCCAGCGGATCGCAATTGAGTAAATCGCACGGATTCTGAATACCGCTTGTTTATTGTTCTGTTGGGGGGCGTATTTGCCGCCCTTAATACCGCCGATTTTGAATATCGCTTGATTCGGAGCCGGAGTCCCAACGCCTTTGGGTGTTTTCCGTTTTGTGGAAAGTTGCCTTTTATTTATGTTTTATTCCCGTTAGTAAGTACTCATAGTACAAAGGACGAATCAGTAATTTTACTTGCTGTTATCGATAGAAAGCAGAATCTGATTTAACGGACAGCCTTCGCATTGCGGTTTGGATTTTTTGCAAAATTGTTTCGCTGTTTCGATAATATACGCATGTAGCTGAGCCATCGTCGGCGCATGGGGTTCCAACTGCTCCATAAAACTATTCCAAATCGCCTCGTATTGGGCGCGGGAGGAACGGGAAGTCAGTTCAATTACCGGGGAATCGGCAAAAATCGGGGCGAATTTATTCTCTTTGCCGGGCTTGACAGGTTCAGATTGCCAAACCCAATTATGCCGCAGCAGAATCCGCTTGGTATAAGAATCGACGACAAATACCGGCAGATGTCCGGCATAAAGCAGAATTGAATCGGCTGTTTCCGGTCCGATTCCGTTTATCGATAATAATTCGTCCCGTAATTCCAACAACGGAGTTTGGAACATTTTATCCAGCGATTTGTATTTCTTGTAGATAAAACACAACAGATTCTGTAGCCGCTTTGTTTTCAGATGATAATATCCCGACGGACGAATAAGTTGTTCTACCAGTTCCGGGTCAGCGGTAGCCAGCGATTTTAGCGAGAATTTTTTCGCTTGTTTGAGATTGGCAATCGCCATCTCGACGCTTGACCAAGACGTATTCTGCCCTAAAATGGAGCCGACAACCACTTCAAAAACATCGTCCGGTGCCCACCATTGAATTGGTCCGTAAAAATTATGCAGTATTCGATATAAATCATTCCAATTCATAATTTGCCCTTGTCGCGATAACCTTCTGTTTGCAAATTGAGGGGGAAAATCAGATAATCACAATTAAAATATTGTATCTTTCCAATCCATTTGAAAAAGGGGGAGGGAAAAACAGGGATTGTATACTGGTTCCACTTGAGTTTTTCCGGTTTATATTTTCATAAACCTGTAGTTTCATTTCGCCTTGATCGGCAAAACAAGGATTT
>CAYZMZ010000311.1:0-292 GCA_964479655.1 uncultured Planctomycetaceae bacterium | reverse complement strand
GCGAAATCAAAAAGATGTCAAGAGGAAAATTCAATCAGTCATAGTATAACCGTTTCAAAATCAGTACGATATTATATTATCCGTAAATTCGGAGTTATATTTCCCGATTTATTTTTGTCTTTTTCGATTTATCCGAATACAAACCCCTTGTAATTCGTTTCGGCATTAAGTATAATTTTATTGGATTTGGACTTCATTGTTGAATTTTTAGGTTAAAAACCGTATATAACAAAGCAAGTCTATCCTAAAATTCCCCCCAAAAAGGTACGGAAACGCCCCTTTCCCCCCCACC
>CAYZMZ010000310.1:0-4578 GCA_964479655.1 uncultured Planctomycetaceae bacterium | reverse complement strand
ATCGCGGCTTGATACACCGTTTTTTGGAATAGCGGGGCAGGGGATCGTTTCTTTTCGCCCTATTTTGTATCGTATTATTCGAAAATCTTAAAAATTTTGGATTTTTTACTTCAATCTCTTGTCAGAAACAACAACCATGTTTACAATATAATCGGTGATTTGATTGTTTTTGTGTTGCGAGTTGCTGTTTTTTATACAAGATTCCACTTAGTATAATAATTCGGTAGATTTTACATACTAAATGATTCTTGCTTTAGATCAGTTTTGTTTGTAACCATTTATATACCATTTTGTTTATCCGTCTGCGTTGAATTGCCTTTTTGTAACAAAAGGAGGCGATTATTGAGAGACGATAATTGCCATTTAAATAAACAAAGCTGAATTTCGTTTCATACTTGTTTGTAAAATGCAAACGAATTAATGGCAGTGTATTTTGTTTAAATAAAACGAAGACTGAAAATATTAAAGGATTCTTTATTTTTTAAGGATATTTTTTGCTTTCCAGCAAAGTTAGGAAACGTGAGTATACAATGTTACAAGGTTATTTTGAACATTTGACGTGGTTTGATTACTTTATTTTATTTTTGGGTTTAGTATTGTTTATTGTTCAAATTGTTTTTATTGTATGTCATTACTACTATCGTTTTCAATTGGTAACTCAAGGAGGAAGTTTTTGCTGTGCAATATTTGCTGCGTTATGTGAGCTCTTCCCTTTGTTGGGGTTGTTGGGAACTGTTCTAGGAATTTTGAATACGTTCGATGCTATTAGCGATGACATGGAAATGAGTACTGAGGCAATGAAAAAAATTCTAGGGTTATTTGCTCCTGCTTTGACAACTACGGTTTCGGGAATTGCCTGCATGATTCCAAACTTGCTTGTTAATGTTGGGTATAGTATTATTCTTCAAAAAGAAGTAAAGGAGAAATAATGTACCGCATTGCTAAAATTATGGCACGGCTCTTGCCGTTGATGGATTTATCGATTTTGTTGTTGGGCATGTTTGTAGTTTTTATGACTTTTGCAAAGTTCTCGGAACAAAAAGATTTGTCGGAAAAGAAATTGGAGAAGGAAACAGTAAAAAGCTTTGTAGAAACATCCAACAAAGGAAAGTTTACCATCGAGTGCGTATTCGCCGCCTGTCCTGGTGATCCTAGTCGATTTCAGTCAGGTGAGTGCTATGAAGTTACAGGGGATTTTAGACGAGGGGAAAAGGTTAGAGACGAACGAATTCGGAAAATAATTGAGAATAATAAACCGCGTCGCACAATTATCTGTTTGCTAACCAGTGCTGGGGCATGGGATCAGGATTGGACTGACGAGAAAGTTCAGTTATTAAAGAAAAAATGGGGGGAAGAATCTGAGCGTTTGGACATTGTTCGAATTTTAAACATAAATTTTGTTGATTGAAGGGAAAAACATGGAAGACGTTCTTCTTTTCGCTTCGTTTATGGGAGATTTACCGCTAATTGCAAAAGCCGTAGTCGCTTTTGCGGCTGTTGCGGTTACGGTTGCTGTTGTTATGGCTGCTATTACGGCTGCTCCAGTCGTCGTCGTTGCTATTGTTGCTGTAACAGCTGGATTGGTTGCGGGAGTTGCGTGCTACGCGATGTGTGGTAATGGTTCTGAAAAAATTATTGAGGTTAATGAAGGGGATAAGGCTTCGGGAAGTGGTACTGTCCCAAAAACGGATACTCCCACTCCCCCAGAACCTGAAGTCGTAATCACCAAAAAAGAACAAGTTTCAATTCAAGTTCGTGGAAGCGGACGTCCTTTTACGTGCGATATTACCGTTGAAGGAAAAACCAAAGAAATACGTTGCGATGATAAAGATGCGTTTAAGCAGGCTGTTCAGGAATACTTAAAATCGTTGCCCACAGACAAAAAGACGTATAATCTATCACTTTCAGAAAATGATTTGGGTAAGACTAACGTAGAAAACATCCGAAGTTGGAAAAAGGAAATACTTGGAGATTAAAGGAACTAAATGCTGGATTTTTTTACTAATACATTTAAAATAATTACAAGCTCCGTACAGTCCCCGGCGTGGTTGATTTTTGTTGTGTCCTTCACGGTGATTGTAGTGGTGGAACATATCCCCATCGTTAAGGGGTGGAAGTTAACGCGATGGCTTTTAACGGCTGCCATTATCCTTGCTGTTTTGTGGCTTATATTTTTTGGTATCGGAAAGGGCGGTGAGGGACCAAAGGGTGGTTCGACAGATGGTGGTCAGGCGCCAAGTGTTACAGGTAAAACGGATATTACTCCGGTTTCCGTTCCGACCTATTTACTGACGATTGCGATTCAGAGCGAGCCGTATTTCATAAAAATTGTCGATGATGCTCAAACGTTCGATGTAAATGGAGGAGAACCTCGGCAAAAGGATACGTTCTATGATAATTTGAGAAGAAGATTAGAGATGATTCGCAAGTCGGATGGAACCTATGATATAACGATTAGCGGAGATGGAGGTAACGGTTTCCGTGAACAAATTGAGAAATGTGTGCGAGAGAAATTAGGATCAAATATCAAATTTATACAGGTAGAAAAAAATGACGACGAAAAACAACAATGATCGGCTAAACGTTGGAATTTATGGAAATACTTCCGTTGGGAAAACGCGTTTTGTTTATGCGGTATGTGATAAAGCGTATTCCATTGCAGGTTCTGCTTTGAATGATAATGCTTCATCCTTTTACAAGCGTATTCAAGGTACCTTAAAACATCGAAATAAACTTGAAACAACGACGGGAATTACCGAGGGAATAGAGGTATCCATTCGTAAAAAAGATTTGGATATTGCTTATAACAACGCGGAAGATAAGTGTGCGTTTGTATTTAAAGATTGGTCGGGGGAGCTTATTTCAGAACAAGCAAAGGGAATGATAGACCCTTCCGGCACCAAATCGGGACCGTCTGACCTTGAAGAGGCGATTCGGAAATGCGATGCATTTATTTATGTGGTAAATCCATTTAATCGGGGTCAGGAGGAAAATGTCGAATTTGCCAAAATCAAGGAGACGTTGGATAGAGAATTAGAAACCCTTCAGAGGTTCCTTAAGAGACTGCATGGTTTAAGGGGAAATAATTATCTGCCTGTGATGATAGTAATTACTCACGATGACATAATCCAAAAGAGTGAGTATAAGATACAGTCATGTGTTAGCGAATGGAAGTCAAAAGCCGTGAAAATAATACAAGAAGAGTGTAAGCATGCTCTTGATAATTATTTTCCGTCGGAGATGATTAAAGAGAATAGTATCTTTTATCAGATTTCATTAATTGCATCGCCTGAAATAACCTTGCGTATATTGGGTCAGTTATGTGAGCAACGTAAGATTGCGGATAATTTTAAAAAACCGATTCGGTTGCTCATGTATACTGTTTTGTTGTTACTTTTACTATTGATAATTGGTATACCAAGTTTGTTGTATTTTGGGCAATCGAAGGAAAATCGAGAGCTTACGCGATTAATGGAAAAAGTAAAAGAAAAAAATGATAATATTAAACGTAACGACCTCGAAAAAGGAATCATTCTCGAAGCCATTAAGATGTACAAAGATTTAGAAGTGAATCCTCTTGCTACACAAATCCCAGATGAAAAGCAATTACTTAAAAATGAAATTGATTCTAAGTTTAAAAACTTGGAAGAATTTTTGAAAAACAAAGAGAAAGACCGTAACGAAAAATTTGTTTATTCAGAAAATATTTTATATGGATTGACAATTGATGATGTTAATAAATTCCCCGAATGGAATTTGGGGGAAATTTTTAAGATGCTCTTAGCATTAAGAATAGAAGATTTTTTTGAACAAACAACGCAATGTCTCCGCTCCTGCGAAAAGGTGGATGCGCCTCCACTTTTACAAATACAGAAACTTTGTCAAATTACGGATGATTTTCAAAAAGCCGAATGGCTTCGTACGATCCCTGCGGACAAAACGGGAGAAACGATGGAATTCCGTAATAAACTTGATGAATTATTAAATTTTTTGAACTCAAGAATTGCGGAAAATGGCTATACCGTAAGAATGCAAATTTCCGCAACCTCGGATAACGATGATAGCACACAACGAAGTTATCTTGTTAAATGGAAACCTGTCTCTGATGATAATACTTATCGCATAGAAAATGGTGATGGAACATTTAAAACATTAAAGTCGGAATTTCAGTTACAACGTCCGCTTTCGAGGGAACTTGAAAAAATATATGGATATGAACAATTAGATACATTAGAGGGAGAATTGATAGGTTCGAAGACGTTTTCTTCTCAAATTCCGCAGTTACAACAGATGGGATTACAGTTGATAACGGATAAAGATACTTCCGTAACGTTTGATAGTGATAATGACTTTAATGATCATATTACCGTTACGATTTTCAAAAGTAACATCCCATCACTTTTGGAAGAAATCATCACTCAAGCTAAAAAATGAGGTTTTCAATGACACCAAAATTAAAGGAAAATTTTTTTCTGGAAGAGTATGTTTGTTCTTTTTCACGCAATCCGGAAAAAGGATATATGCTTGATGGCTGGAAGGAGGATCATCGTCCCGAAAATGTAGATGATTGTTCAATAG
>CAYZMZ010000309.1:0-4582 GCA_964479655.1 uncultured Planctomycetaceae bacterium | reverse complement strand
CATGCCGAACAAGAAGGCATTGAATTCATGAACCTGACCAATCCAGTTGAATATATCGGCAACGACAAGGGAATTGTCAGTCAGGTTAAATGCCAGAAAATGGAATTAGGCGAGCCAGATGCGTCTGGGCGCCGCCGTCCGATTCCGATTCCGGGCAGCGAATTTACCCGCGATACCGATACCGTTATTGTTGCTGTCGGCGCAGGCGCGAATCCGGTTTTAACCAAAAATACGCCTAACATGGAACTGAACAAGCGCGGCTATATTGTTGCCAATCCCGAAACGGGCAAGACGACCAAGCCGCATGTTTGGGCTGGCGGCGATATTGTAACCGGGGCGGCGACCGTTATTCTAGCCATGGGAGCGGGACGAGCGGCGGCAGCGGATATTCATCGCGAATTAATGAGTGAATAAAAGTATATTATCGAAGAATTAAACTGTTTATTCTTCAGATAAATCATAATACCGAAAGAGCTCGGGGAATCGTAAAGTGCCCCCGAGCCGAAGCAGGTGGTTGGACTACCGCCTGTTGCCCCCGAGGCGGGGTTCCCTGTTTGAGATACCGTTATTTCAATTGCGTGTCGAACTGAATATGGTCGGCGTCCATATCAAAATTACGCGCGATAATCTCTTTCAACTGCTCGGAAATTTGCTGTTGGGATTCGGAAAGCGAGTTTTCTAACTGACTTTTAATATTCAATTCGGAAGACCAAAGCAGAAAATTATCGTTTTTCAAAACCTGCTCTAACTGGCCAACGGTAGTCATATTATCAGGGAATTGATACAGTCCAAAAAGACTTTCGATTCCTGAAGCTACGCAAGCAAAAAGAACGTAGGCGGCAATAATCAGCATACAAGAGATATACACGTATATACTGTACGCTCCTAAAGGACGGGACAATCCCAAAAAGAGGAACCCGCCAAATACAAACAGAGCGATTCCGCTGTATAAACAGGGATAGAATCCCAGTCGGCATAAATAATCCAAGGTCGAATTTTGTTTTAACGGCGGTACTTTCCATTTTTTATCGGCACCGATTTTGCGTAATCTTCGCCAGGAAAAACTTCTGCCCGGACGGGGAAATAAATCGGATAGATTACTGGTCGGCAGAATTGTATCAGCCGGTTTGTTTATACTGACGGCAATCATTTCCCGGATTGGAGTCGCAAAATCAACGGAGTTCATCAGATCAAAGTCCGAATCGGACAGCGTTGACTGTTGCGAATCTTTCTGACGAATCCGATATAAAACCGTCAGCAGTAAATCGCCGAAATCATCAAACGGCGTTTCTATATTTATACCAAATTTTTCGTCGATTTCTAAAATCGCGTTGACTCCGTTGAGACTCATTTGCTATTACCAGCCCGTCATTTGAGTAAAATAATTATCGAATCGTCCGACAGCAATTCGTTCGTTTTTATTGAACATATTTTTATGATGCCCCGGACTGTCAAACCAGGCCTCGGCGGCGGCAAAACCGTCTTCGCTGCCCATAAAAATATTTTCAGACCCCGCTCCTTTTGCGCCCATTCGATTGGCGCGGTCGGTAAATGTCTTTTTTCCCTCAACCGGCGATTCGTGCGCAAAAAAATTCTTGGTCTTCATATCGTGTGAATGATCGCGTGAAACGGCGCAGAGTTTTTTGTCGATTACCTGCGGTTCCAGACCGAGTAAAATTCGATATCGATTGGTTGCCGAAATACAGCGCGTTTCTTCGATATCCAGCGTAAAAGTAAGCTGACGGTTGTTTTTAGCGGTTAATTTTCCCTTTGCAGATAAAGGCAACGAATACAGAACCGCGTCGAACTCCGTCTGTTCCAAAAACTGTGTTAAAGTTGGAGCCGCCGACGTATTCCAGCTAGTCGACTTCAAAGACGGCTGAATTACAAACTTCTCCCAAATATCGGCTTGCTGGAGAATCTTTTCGCGATCTGCGGTTAAAGCGGTATTGGAATCGAGAATTTCTTGCGGTTGAATCCAGGCGGCGGCTAAGATATTATTGTATGCCGGTTTGACTTTTTCCGCAATAATTTCCTTGGTTAGCTCTCCCTGACGCGCCGTTTGAGCGGTCTGCTGCCAGAGGGCAATTTGCCGCTGATTGGCTTTTGCCAACTTTGCGTTTATCGCCTTGACAGCCGCACGCGAAAACGACTGCTGATATTTCTGCAATTCAACTTGATATTTTTTCCAATCAGACGCCGTTTGCGCCGAAGCCGCATTGGACAGCAGGAGCAATCCAACCATAACAACAGAAATAATAAAACGACAGCTCAAAAACAGACAATAAGCCTGTTGAATCGGACTTCTGTTCGTATGAAAACTGGATTGCATAATAATTCTGTTGTTACTACGTGTTATGAACATCTGTTCAGACTTGAATTACTCGGACTTTTTCCGAAACATTTTCTTTGAGAGCCTTTTCGACTAAAAACTTCAGCGTTTGCGTTGCTCCGGTACAGCCGACGCAGGCTCCTCGTAAACTAACGTATACTAAATTGTTTTTTATATCAATTATTTCAATATCGCCATGGTCTTGCTGAAGCATGGGACGAATATTGGTTTCGATTTCCGCTTCGATTTTTTTAGCGAATTGATACGGTGATAGTTCTTCGTTGGACGCTTTATCCGCCGGAACTGAATTAGCGTGTTGGAGGGACTGGGCAGGAGTCGCCATCGGAAGAACGGGCAACGTTGCGGAAGAATCCGATTTTTGCTCGGTTTCGGGATTCGTTCCCCAGATTTCGTCTAAAATATCCTGCAGTCCACCGGGCTGATTATGACACGCTCCGCACGCGCCGCCGGCTTTAATCGCCGCCGTAATTTCTGGAATGGTTCGCAAATTCAACTCTTTGATCTTTCGTCGAATATACGATTCAGTCAGAGAGAAACAACGGCATACAATTCTATCATGCGCCGCCTGTTCGGGAGTTTCAACCAGATTTATACCCATCGCAGCCAGATCGACGCCTCGCTTTTGAGACCAGTTAAAAACGGCTGCCTGCAAGGCTTCTTCGCCCATGACAGAGCAATGAATTTTCTGCTTCGGCAAGCCGTCTAAAAAATTCACAATATCGGCGTTGGTAATTTTCAAGGCCTCGATTGGCGTGCAGTTCTTATCTTCCAAAATGCAGCATAGAGCCTCGCTGGCCGCAATTGCCGACGTACAGCCAAAGGTTAGATACTTGGCTTCGACGATAAGATCTTTTGTGGGGTCTGATTCATCCTTTTTTACCCGGAAGGTGAATTTAAGTGCATCTCCGCAGGCAATAGAACCGTGTTCTCCCATTCCATCCGGATTTTCGATTTCTCCCAAGTGCGTACCGGGCTTTCCGGCAACCGCATCTAAAAACAGTTTTTTGGTTTTTTCTGAGTATTCCCAAGCCATGATTGTATTCTCTTTATTTCTAAACTCTTAATCAGAGTTTTAAAACGATTGATGTATGTCTTCTTTCCGTTTTCTCGATGAAAAATACGATAATCAACAAAAATTTTTACAGCGGGAAAACAACGCTTATTTCGCCTGAAAGTATCCTCTGAACCAAATCGGATTACGCAGGAGTAAATCGAACTGCGTAAAGGAGTTCCCAAAGGATTGCTTCTGTCCGGGGAAACAAACGGAGGGATTTCCCCGCCGAATATTCCGAAACGGAACGCAGAACCATCAGGCGTTGCAAGTATAACAGAAAACCTGATATATTACAAAATCTGTAGTATATTGTACGTCAACCGCCAAAAATATCAAGTACGACTACTTTTCAATAAATTTCAGTACCGTCGGCTGGTCATTTTTCAATCCTTCGGAGGCGGGCAGAAGAATAAAATCGTCGGTAATAATCGCATTGAGCGAATCCCCTTGAATAATTTCTGTATCTCCTATTTTTTGCGGTAAAAACTGAAATATCGGACGTCCTCCGCGTTGCGAGCCGTTAGCTGTAACCAGACCAAAGGAATTTTCTCCCTTTAAGGGCGTTACGGTAAACGTCCATTGAGTTGTTCCGTCTTCTAGCGGTTTGGATTTTAATTCCTGTTTCCAGCCGGAATCCTGCGCTTTTAACGCGGTTTGCCAAGCGGGATCTCCGTAAATGGCGACCATATTTTGATCAAACATCAATCCGCGGACAAATTCCTTGTCTGACCGGGATAGAGTAGCAAACTTTTTCGAAATTTTATCGACTTTGTTCTCCGAACAGTCGTTGCTATATCCGGGTAAAAGTCTTTCTAAATGATAGGTAATCGCCTGATTATTGGCAAAAAACGCCTCGGCGATAGTAAAACGTCCGGGTTGTTCAATGTAATAATCTTGAATTCCCCAGCCCATATATCCAAACCAAGTCGGTTCCATGTAACCAATCATCGTATTGAATCCGCCTGAATGAAGCAAAGCCAACGCCATGCTATTTTTATCTTTAATATGTCCAATCAGGCAGTTTCCCGACGCTAAATGAATCTTGGAATTTTTTAGAGTAATCGGAAATTTATCGCCATCAGTTGGATTCCCGTACAGTTGACCGGCTTTGGCGGAAAAATATCCGTTTTTGTAGGAATATCCGATTTGCCAATCGTTTTCGGTTGCGTGTCCGG
>CAYZMZ010000308.1:0-4598 GCA_964479655.1 uncultured Planctomycetaceae bacterium | reverse complement strand
TCGCCATAATCGGCAAAACAAGGATTTAGCTCAACTTATTGGGCGAAATCAAAACAACGTCAAGAGGAAAATTCAATCAGTCATAGTATAATACACGCAAGTCAAAACCGTAGTTTAACGCTCAAAAACGTTGTATTCTATCAATCTTGACAAGGGTATTATAGTTCAGCTTTTTATAACGATTGGAGAAACTTTGACTTTTTTTTCAAAAGTTTTGCCCTTTTTCTGTAAAAATAATCCGATTATATCAGGTAGAGAATTTACTTGCAACATCTTCCCCGTCGCCCTGCCCCCGTCAGAATCATAAAACGATAATCCCGAAACCGCAGAGACGAATCTAATATTCCCCAAAAATCAATTCTCCCTAAATCAATATCCCCAAACATTCTATTTTTCCAACTTATCATCCTTCCAACTTACTATTTTTCTCTTCCCCAAAATTTTTCCCGATATTTTTTCGTAAAGACTAGCAATTCGATTCGATTTCGATTATAATGTAATTAATTGTATAGGAGAGTTTACTTCGACCGCCTGAGTTTCGCCTTTCAGAAGCACTCGAAACCGGTTGAAATATACCGTCATACAGGCTTCATTTGATTTTTTCCAATTTGTATAACAAACCTCAGTCGTTTCATTTCGCCCCAATTGACCAAACAAAGCGTTGTTTGATTCTGGAGTGACAAAATCAAAACGACATCAAGAAGAAAAAATCACGTTGTCATAGTATAAAACGGCGGCGATAGAAAAATTCACCGGATCGCAGTATAACTGACCATACAATATCGTTAGACAATATTCCTTTATCCTACCTTAACCCGAATTAAATATCATGCTATCGATTGTAATTCCCGTATTAAATGAAGAAGAGAGTTTGCCGCTGTTGTACAAGGAAATTTCGGAAGTCGCCCAAGAGCATCAGTACGACATAGAAATCATATTCATCGACGACGGATCTACGGATAGTTCCTGGTCTGAAATAGAAAAACTGGTTCAGCAAGATAATCGCGTGGGCGGAATCCGATTTCGTCGAAACTTTGGAAAGGCGGCCGCCTTGCAAGCCGGATTCTGTCAGGCAAAAGGAGATATTGTTCTTACTATGGATGCGGATCTGCAAGATAATCCGCACGAAATCCCCAATTTTCTGGCTAAAATGGACATGGGCTACGACTGCGTCAGCGGCTGGAAAAAGATTCGCCACGATCCATGGCATAAAGTCTACCCGTCCCGCGTTTTCAACTGGATGGTAAGCCATTTAACCGGCGTCGTTTTGCATGACCATAACTGCGGTATGAAGTCGTACAAACGAGAAATATTCGATGAAATTGTACTCTACGGAGAAATGCACCGATTCGTTCCAGTTTTAGCCGGAGCGAAAGGCTATAAAGTGGGAGAAATCGTTATTGAACATCGCGCTCGGGAATTCGGCGTTTCCAAATACGGATTCACCCGAATTTTCAAGGGTTTTATGGATTTGCTTACCGTAAAATTCGTTACAACCTACGGACAACGACCGCTGCACTTGCTCGGTAATTTCGGACTGGGCGTTTTCTCTCTCGGAGCGTTGGGCGTATTAGTCATGGCGATGCTATGGATTTTAACTCGCTGTTGTTCCGCCTGCGCTGCGTATTTGGGCGGTCCGTTTTCCGTTTCCCAGCATCCAGCGCTAGCTCTGTTTTCCGCGATTTTTATTATCGTCGGAGCGCAGTTCTTATGCGCCGGATTTATTGCGGAGCTAATTACTTCCTTCAACCAAAAACCCGGCGTAAACTACAGTATCAAAACGCGAATTGGAAAATAAGCGTTTTATACTATGACTACGTGATTTTTTCTTCTTGACGTCGTTTTGATTTCGCCTCCAGAATCAAATAACCCTTTATTTTATTGATTGAGGGCGAAATGAAACGACTGGGGTTTGTTATGCAAACCGGAAAAAGTCAAATGGAACCAGTATACCGCCTATTATATATACCACCTATTACAAAAGCCTATCACAGAAACGCGAACAGAATAAAAAAAGACGCCCGATTTTTCAATCGGTCGTCTTATATAAAGGAAATTAACACCTACCGCAAACTTACCGTCCTATACAGGGCGGTAAGTCAATTCGAGGTATTACTACTGTTCGTCATCTTGCGGCTGAGCAACCCATACCAATCCCGCTTCGTCTTCGATCTTCTTGCTGAAGCTCTGAATCGCACGCATTAAATCTTCAGCTCTGGCTCCCTCATATTCCTGAGCCGGAGTTGCGAGGAAACGACTGTACAACTGATCATACGCCGGAGAAGTTCCGATCATACGAACCACGTAGTAAATGGATTCCGGCTGATTGACAATCGTCGTAATATCGCCGTCTTTCATTTGGAAAACCGCTTTCATGAAGTCAAATCCGATGTCTTGAGCACCTTCAACGGCAGACAAGCGCGGATACTGACGCATATTCGGATTTTGTACCGGACCAAACGTCATCCAGGAGAATTGCGGAGGAATAAAAGCCGCCTCTCCCAGGCAGGAGGCCAACGGCAAATGGGCTTCAATCGCCTTTTTCGCTAAATTATTGGCTTCCGCTTCGGCTAGTTTGCGAGCTTCACGATATTTCCATTGATCTATCGCCTGAGTTTTAACGCCTTCTTCGTCCAAAGTCGGAACGTGAGCTTCTTTTACATTGGATTTCCAAGCAACAAACAGCTTACCTTCACGATCTATATAAACTCCAGACCGGAACAGCGGAGTTTTTCCGAAGAACTGTCCGACCGCTCCGACAGCTGGCTCTACGCCGTCCAGACGAGTCGCAGCCAAAGGAGAACTTTGGAACGTATTGAGCGTTAAGAATCCGCTTTTTACGACATCCAATTTATTCTGCTTAGCCAACGCTTCAAAATCCAACGGTTTAGGCTGATCCGCCTTCGCTTCGGGTGCTTCTCGTTCTTTTTCAGTCGGATATTTCATTTCAAACTGATCTTTTGCATCGCTATAATCGTCCATCGCTTTCTGGACGGTTGAAACCGCCTGGCGGAGCTTTTCGTTCGCCGCTTCCCGAGCTAGACGTTGACGAATTTCCTCTTTCACTTGTTCAAAAGGACGATATTGTTTAGGAGCGAACTGCGCCGCTGCCGAACCGGGGGTAAACGCAACGCGATGAATAATCGGAGCGTCTGCCGCCGACTGCTTATCTTCCGCCGGAGTTGCATCCGTAGCCGGAGCTTCGGGCGTTGTTTCCGCCGGTTTAGCGTCCGTAGCCGGAGCTTCGGGCGTTGTTTCAGCCGGTTTAGCGTCTGTAGCCGGAGCTTCGGGCGTTGTTTCAGCCGGAGCTGTTGTTGCGCTATTCATGCCCGGTAAAAGAGTACTGGGAATTTCAAACGGATTGTCGTTTGGCTTGGTACTTGGATCGATAACATAATAAATGTCTTTTGTATCTTCATACGCCTGCTTGATTTGTTCCTCGGTAATCGCTTTTTCATCTAAAAAGTTATTCGGATCACCGACGAAATAATCGATTTTAACCTGCAAGGGCTGCTTCAAACCGGGTTCGGCAGAATACAAATTAGCGTCTTTGTCTTTATACGTTTCAAAGAAACCGCGAATTTGCGCTTCCGTCGGTTCGGGAGCTTTGGCAATAAAATCCTCCGCCTTAACCGCAAACATTTCTACGTTCGCCATTTTATTCATTCGGCAAAACGCTTCCCAGTTCTCGCCGGTTGTAGGTTCAACCAAAGAAGATTCATAGAAACTAAACAGTTTATCTCGCAGCATGAAACCTTCCATCGCACTGAACAGACGGGCTTCGGCACTCGATCTATTGGATTCTTCGTCGCCGTAAACGAACAGTTTGAGCTGTTCCGGTTTAATTCCAGAAGCAACCTGATTAATAAAATTACTGATCGACTGATCGTTTACCGAAAATCCCATTTCCTTGGCTTTGTTGGTCCATAACCAATTAGCGACGACTACTCGGTCGGAATTTTCGCCTAGTTTTTGCAGAACGCCTTGCGCCTCCTGCAGTTTAGGATATAGCTGAATGCATTGCTGCATCTGGCTTTGATCTCCCGTTTGAAAAGCGCGGTACGCCTGATTGATTTGACCTTGGTATTCTCGATACACGTTGGTAAAAAACTGCATCAAAATACGCTGTTGCTCTCGCAGATGCATCATTTCCATGTTAGTCAAGTTACCGTATTTTTTGGTTTTAACTACCGGCGCGTTTCCGGCCTGTCTGCCGCCGACTTCCAACTGCTGAAGCAATGCGGGAAGAATGATAAACGATACCATTGTCAAAACGCCGATGACAGCCAACAACCACTTCTGATGTTTGCGAAATACTCGCAAGGGATTTGCCATTATTATATCCTTCGTTCAATAAAATTCTACCGTCTAACAAAAGACGGACTTAACTATAATTACTTTGCTTGTATACTCATTCCACTTGATTTTTCCGGTTTGGATAACAAACCGCTGCCGTTTCATTTCGCCTGAATCAATCAAACAAAGCGTTGTTTGATTCTGGAGGGCGAAATCAAAACGACGTCGATAGAAAAAATCACGTAGTCGTAGTATAATTCTATAGATATACGCCTTTTTTTCAAGAGCAATTTGCCCTTTTT
>CAYZMZ010000307.1:697-4602 GCA_964479655.1 uncultured Planctomycetaceae bacterium | reverse complement strand
CTCCGGTTGTATTTCCATCAAACACGTATTCCGTATCAGCAATATTCAGCGGCCGTGAATCTCCTCACGAGTGCGGGGGTTGCATAAATTTCCGCCTCCGACGTGAAAATCAGGCTTCTCAAATAAGCCAAACATACATCAATGAAAAATATACACCCAGAACGATAAACACCGTGCCGGCTGCGTTTCTAGTCCACCAGTCAATTCGCGTTAGAAGGGTAAAAGCGCTGTTCAAATACCGCGGTAGAAAAGCCAGAATTATCGCAAACAACAAAACAGGAACCGACGTTGCGATTCCAAATCCGCACGGGAATAATATCACCGATTTCGCCGTAGCCGCCAGTCCTAAAGCCGTTAAAAACATCGCGGCAGAGGTTGGGCAAAAAGCCAGCGCAAAAACCATTCCCAACGGGAATGCGCTGAATAATCCCAATCGTTCTACAAACATTGCACTGTTTTCTCTTCCAAGCGTACCAAAACTAAAGGTAAACATTCCGATTAAAGCCATCCCTAATAAAATCATCGGCGGTCCAATCCAAAAATTTACCCCGACAGAAAAAACGCGAATTATTGATTCTCCCGTCCCGATTGTCAACGATAGAATACAAATCGCCAGTATTGTATAAGCTGTCATGCGTCCGCAGGCATATAATATGCCCGATAAAAGCAGTTTTCTGGAACTGCTCACCTGTCTGCCGATATACGAAACGGCCGCAATATTGGCCGCCATCGGACACGGACTGACAGACGTTAAAAGCCCGGCTATACATACTCCTGAAAATAGAATCCAAAACTCACTGTTCATTTTCAGGCTCCAGAATTTTTTTGAGTTCGGATTCTATATATTGCTCAAACTTCGCCTTGTCTGCCGACAAAGGCCAAATCTGATTGAGATTCCAATACCGAACGTCTTTCCCTTTACGAACTTCAATAGCTATTAAAGTAGGACTGTTCACCTTGAATGTTTGAGCAAACAACGCAAATTTGGGGTCTTCAAAATTTATATAACGCAAAACAAGAGATTTATTTTTCACCTGCTCGGAAAACCGGTTTTGTACCGTTTGATAAACGAATTGGGACATCTTCTGACATGTCTGACAACCAGGCACTCGATGAAAATAGACCAGACGAATAAATCGGTCTGGCGGCGGAGTTTTCGCATCAACCTGAAGCGATTCATCCAATTGCTGGTTGGATAAATAATACGGTGCTTTGGTTCCTTGCTCCGAAAACGCGATATTGGTCATCATCATAAGCAATAACAAACATATTGTATTTTTCATAACACTACTCCCAGTTTAAGTTTTGTTCGACAGGTGTTCCTGCGTCGGGATTATCACAACTAATTGATTCTTTCCGCAGGAACTTTTCTATATTACTTTTCAACATTGTCATAAAGGCATTGTCATCTCCCGACAAGCTCCATGCCTGAGCGGCAAGATTTTCAACCCGCTCATCCGCGCCCTGTTTATCTGACAGTAAAACGGTAGCAGTTGCAATCTTGTACTGTTGAGCTATCGCCGCATTTTCCGGCAACTGATAATTAATCGTTCTGAATTGAATTCCCGAATGGGGAAACGACTGTTCCAAACAAGCTTTGGTTAGCCGTTCCATTGATGTACATGTTGGACAGCGAATTGACGCATGGCAAACAATAACAGAAACCCCCTCAGGTAATTCAGACGGGGAAACAGTCGTTACGGATTTTATTATTTGTAAACCAACCGTAGCGGCGGCAAACAGCAACAGCAGAATTTTGAAATATTTCACGAAAGAGCCTTTCTCAATTCGTCGGCTGTCGGAACACGCCCGGAAAACTTTATCTGACCGTCTACAACCAGAGCGGGCGTCATCATTACTCCCATGGCGATAATCGCATTGATATCCCGTACCTTGACAATTTCCGCATCCGGCGATATTTCCGCAGCAATCTCTTTTGTCATCTCATATAATTTTGTACATTTTGAACAACCCGTTCCCAAAATTTGAATCTTCACTTTAAATTCCTTTCTGTTAAAATCAATCAAAACAACGTTAAGAAGAAAAAATCACGCAATCCTAGTATAACGCGCCGAATCCCATTCCTATCAGCGAGCTGAAAATAATAACCAAGGCAACAAAAACGACCGTTTTTTGCAATCCGAGAAAACGACCGATAACAATAATACTAGGCAACGACAAAGTCGGTCCGGCCAGCAGCAACGCCAGAGCCGGTCCTTTTCCCATACCTAATTCCAACAAAGCCTGCATACACGGTATCTCCGTCAGTGTGGCAAAATACCAAAGCGAGCCAATTAGCGAGGCGATAAAATTAGCCGACAGACTATTCCCTCCTACCCAGCGGGCAACTATTTCTGCCGGAATTAACGTTGCAACAAAACCCGTTACAAAAACCCCGCCAAACAACAACGGGATAATCGTTTGGGCAAACGACCAGCTTTGATTAAGCCAATCCGAAATTTCTTCCCGATCAAACCATCTCCAGAGCATAATCATAAGTACACCAAAACAAAACCAGGCGAAATACCATCGTACCTGATAAATATTGGCTGCCCATTGATAGGCCGCAGGAACGTTATTATCAATACCGACAATCTGATCAGACAGAATATTCAGTCTGGTTCCCGGTTCAAACAGTTCGCTTCCCATGAGAGTATTTTGGACTTGAACAGTCATATCGCCCCAGGTTTGTTCAACAACAGACACGTCTAATTTGGTATTATGACCGATTGTAACCGTTTCCGGTTGATTGTTGGATTCCAATCGGGTAACCGTTGCGTCTTTATTGAGAGTAATTATTTTCGTGCCAGGATTTGCCCAGTCGCTGAAAATCAAAAAAGCAATCATAACACCTATAAAAGCTGCGGTTTGCCAAAGCGATCGTTTCGATTCCGGCAAGTCGGGTAACTGCATAATGCTTTCAGCCCGTTTTTGCTCACTTTTATAAAAGAGACCCGCCATGCAAAGTCCGACCAGAATTGATCCGCCTATCGCCGCCAACGTTCGGGCAACACCCAGTTCCCAACCCAACACCCGAGCCGTCAGGAAAATAGCCATAATATTCAATGCCGGACCGGAAAATAAAAACGTGGACGCCGGTCCCAATCCCGCTCCGATACGATATATTCCCGCAAACATCGGCAGTACGCTACATGAACATACCGCCAATAATATTCCCGAAATACTGGATAGACCGTAGGCTTCAATCGGATTGGCTTTCGGCCCTAAATGCCGCAATATTGTCCCTTTATCGAGAAAGGTGGCAATCGCCCCGGCAATAAAAATAGCGGGAATTACGCACGCTAGAGTATGGTAAACCGCATACCATTGAAGCATCTTGAACGCTTCAATTATCCCTCGCTGCACCGTTGGATTTGATACCGGCAGAAAATAGGCGATTAAAAACACGGCTAGTAAAACAACCGCAATCGTAATCTGTTTTTTCATCTTTTATATTCACTTATAAAAATTTTATGAAATGATTATTTGACTAAATAATCAAATACTATCGCAAAAATTATATCGGATTTACCCATCCGATATAATTTGTACTATGACTACACGATTTTTTTCGTCTTGACGTCGTTTTGATTTCGCTCTCCAGAATCAAACAAATCTTTGTTCCATCCATTGGAAGCAAAATGAAACGACTCCGGCATGTTATGCAAACCGGAAAAAGTCAAGTGGAAACAGTCTATTATTTATTTTTGCGATCGATACAATCAAACATTTGGAGTATACAGGGGCATTTAAGTCTGTAAAAGACGTTTTTGCCGCGTTTTTGATCCTCCAAAATACCCGCATTTTTCAGTACCGACAAATGACGGGAAATGGCGGCGTAATCAATTTGATATTTTTCCTGAAAATGATAAAGTAAATGTAGAATATTATAAAAAGCTAGGAAA
>CAYZMZ010000307.1:0-687 GCA_964479655.1 uncultured Planctomycetaceae bacterium | reverse complement strand
TTTCCTGAAAAACGCAAACGCACAACTCGCCTTCGTCCGCCAGCATTTCAACCATTCCCAGCCGAATCGGATGCCCCAACGCCTTAAAAACTTTAACACGCCGTGCACATGTTTGCGGGGTTGACTGCCATGATTTTGTTTTGCTCATTACTGTACTCCAAAATTGATTATTTGACTATTTAATCAAATATAGAAATCTTGTCAAGGGGGGCTTGCATTATGACATTTATGCAATTATAGGGGTTTTCCGTTTGGTGGAAACCGGAAAATCATCGAGCCAAACCGCTCCCGGAGAGAGCAACGAGAGGTAGAAAGCCGCTGACCTCCTCTTCCCCCGTGATTTTTCCCGCGCCGACAGGCGGCGGGCAGGGAACCAACTGGAACGCTCCCCCCTCCGCAACATTCAATATTATATTTTTGCGGACGAGGATGTCCGCGCTCCGGTTGTATTTCCATCAAACACGTATTCCGTATCAGCAATATTCAGCGGCCGGGGACGACCGCAGGACAGCGAGGACGCCTTCCCTCCGCGTATACATCCGTTCATTCTGTATTCAAAACCTGCCCTTATAATTCTTCTTCCGTAAAATCGCCTTTACAACGATAAATCAACGTTTCGGCAACCGGCGGTAGCCGAACAGGGAATCCCGCCACGGGGCTTGAGTGCTTTCCGAAAATCAGCGGGAA
>CAYZMZ010000306.1:0-4608 GCA_964479655.1 uncultured Planctomycetaceae bacterium | reverse complement strand
CTCGGGGTCGTGCCTTCCCGTAAAAATCTCTTTTTACCCCTGTCAACGTATTTTTTCGGCAATAGGCGGTAGCTCAACCGCCTGCTCTGATTGGAGGGTAATCAAGCCCTGCTCGACGGCGAAATCAAGAAAACGCTTAACGGCTTCCAGACAAACCGGCTCGGATTCATTCAGCCTGTCTGACAATTCCTGCAACGTCAGCGGCGACTGCATTAATAGCTCCAGAATTCGCCGCCCTAAAGAATTAACCAAGTGCGTACTACCCGAAATTTCGTGATATAATACCGTCTCCCCTTCGCTGTTAAACCGCAGCGAAGAAGGAATCGGCGCGCATGTATACAAAGGCATGGGGATTAAAAATTACCTACGGGAGTATACTGGTTGGGTGAGGCAGGAAGAGTGATAGTTACGCTAGTCGCCGTACCGCTAGAAGGTGTAACATCAAATGTCAGAGTCGCCCCAGTATCTGTTATCAATTTGCCTCGTACCCCTTCGGGATCATTAACATCATTTACCCAGGTATTAACAGTAACGTCAAAAATGTTATTTACCGTTGGCGGGGTTGTACCTGCAACGCTAACCACAATCTTGAGGGTATCTGTGGTCCCATTAAGCCCCGTATTGATGAGTGTGGAATACCACTTGCCATTCTTATGCAACATACAGGTAACCGTAGCTGTAAATGTGGCGATGTACTCAGTACCGTTATCGGTAATTGTCGAGGTACCAGTTGCGGTAATTGTGGTGTTATTCATAATATAAGTACCATTATTCAGAACAAAACCATTTACGTCCGACTGAAGAGTACCATTAACCAAGTAACCGGAGTTTATAAAACGATTAAAAATTCCCTTATTGTCGTAGTTACATGCCGAAGCCGCCGAAGCCGCTCCCACAGCAAATGCGGGATTTCTTGCCGCCATGGTAAGCAGGACGGGAATACTGGCGATACCGGAGCGCAGCAAACGCCGTCGGGATACGATCGGGAAAGAAAGGGGTTGTTTTTCTGAACGGTTATTATCGGCACAGGATTTCTGATTCATGGTATAAAAACCGGGGTCTCCGGTTTGGAATTAATGTCTAACGGAGCTATTGCCCTAAAATAAAACATTTATACTATTTAATAGTATAATCAAAAAATCGGTAATTGCAAGTAAAAAATTGCCTATTTTTCAAAAATTTCACAAAAAAAATGAATATTTACAACCTTTAGGGTAAGATTACGCCTTTTATATCGATTTAAAACCGATTTCTCTGTTAAAACAACGGGGCGTTGCCGAAAAGTAGGCTGAGATGGTTCAAGGCGATTTTACGGGAAGACACTTGCACCGTAATTAGGGTTATTAGGGTGGCGTTTTGTATTCAAAAACGAACGGCGTTTATGGCAATTTAACGGGAAGGCGCAAAGGAAGATGGGAAACGCGGCGTTCTACCGTTCGTCGCTCCCTCTGGGAGCGGTTCGGGGCGATGTTTTTTTGTCGTTCTACCATACGAAAACACCTAACGGCGTTGGGGACAAGCGGTTTTCAAAATCGGCAATATTGTAACGCAAACCCTTTTTTCGGCAACGGAACAACGTCAAGAGGAAAATTCAGGTAGTCATAGTATAAAATACTCTTTCTCTCGCAAAAAAATCGGCAAAAATCTTTTTTCTTTGTCGATAGAGGTTGCATCGTAATCGGTTTTGTGTTACAATCCCTGTTATTGATTATCTGCCATAAATCCCTTACAAGGAGTAATTCTCTATGAAAAAGTTACCTGTAGTTATTGTTCTTGCGCTCGGTTTAATCGTAACCGCAGCCAGTGCTCAAGCCCAGATGCTCCGTCGCGTGCGTCCGGCAATTCGTCCCGCTGTTGTACGAAGCGTAGAAACCGCCCCGGCTCTGCAAAGCCCGAAAATGATTGATTTGGGCGATAAATACAAAACGCCAGACGGAATGACGTACAATCCCAAAGACGGGAATATCTATCTGGTAGTTCCGGCTGCGCTGGAAGAAGCGGACGCCCCGTTGCTGATTATTAAGCCGGACGATTCCATCGAAGAAATCTTCCGTATTCCCGCTTCGCCTGAAACCAAGCATGCCGGTACGTTGGGAATCGCGTTTGGCGCAGACGGTAATTTGTACGTAGCAGATTCGCAGGAAATCAGCGGACATGTTCAGCATAACGGTCGATTGCTGCGCGTTGTTTTTGAAAACGGAAAGCCCGTTCGTTCCGAGGTTTTAGCGACTAATTTCGTCGCTCCCAACGGTCTGGCTTGCGTCGGGAATAAAGTCTATTTTTGCGAAACCCGCGTAACGGAAGATACTCCTTCCCCGCTGACTTCCGGCTTATTCTGCTTTGATATTTCCGAACTGAATCCGGCTAACCCGTACAAGGCGAAAACCTACGTTAGTAAAGAAGACCACGATCCGCATTTCATCTTCCAGTTTGAAACCGTAGACCCGGACTGGCGCGTAGGAGCTAACGGCTGCGGAAATTCGGCAGACGGTAAAGTTTACGTTGCTAATTTCGGCGACGAACAGATTTACGAACTGACCTTTGAATCGGACGGTAAGACGATTAAATCCGTAAGAAACGTTATTCCCTGCCCTGAACAGCGCAAAAAGATGAACTCTATCGACGGAATCCGCGTTGATGACGAACACGGAATTGTTTTTGCCGCCGACTTTGCGGGGAACGCCGTTCATCAAATTTGCCTTAAAACCGGACAGGTAACAACGCTTGCTAAAAATCCGGTCGGAACCGGCGAAAACGGACAGCTAGACCGCTGCTCGGAAATCTGCCGACGCGGTAATAAACTGTATGTTTCCAACATCGATTTACCGTTTGACAACGAAAACGACGCCCCTCATTCTCTTTCGGTTATCGATTTGAAATAAAAGAATTATAGTTCTTCCTACGTCTCCCCTCTCTACGTCTCTGGTAGTAGGAGGGAGAGGGAATCGGAAGACTCTCCATACGCCTGCTGCTGAAGTAGCCGGTTAATGAATTGAGATTAAAACAAAAAACCGAAGCGGTAATAAAATCGCTTCGGTTTTTTTGTGTAGTATTAGTAATAATACAACGAGGTACGATTAGTACATTCCGCCCATATCGGGAGCCGCCGGAGCCGCAGTTTCGGCTTTCGGTTTATCGGCAATTAAGGCGTCTGAGGTGAGCAGCATTGAAGCCACCGAGGCCGCGTTTTGCAAAGCGGTTCTGGTAACCTTGGTGGGGTCGATAACGCCGGCTGCAACCAAGTCTTCGTAAACATCGGTAGCGGCATTGTAACCGTTGTTGCCTGTAGTTTCGGAAACCTTTTCGCAAACGATTCCGCCGTCTTGTCCGGCGTTATCCGCGATTTGGGTCAGCGGAGCTTTGCAGGAGCGCAGAATGATATTGTATCCGATTTTTTCGTCGTCAGCCATTTTCTTGTCTGGAACGCAGGCTTTGGCTGCACGAACCAAGGCAACGCCGCCGCCGGGAAGAATACCTTCTTCGACAGCCGCACGTGTGGCGTGCAAGGCGTCGTCAACGCGCATTTTCTTGTCTTTCATTTCAGCTTCAGTCGTTGCGCCGACGTTGACCTTGGCAACGCCGCCGACTAATTTAGCCAGACGCTCTTCCAGCTTTTCGCGGTCGTAATCGCTGGTAGCCTTTTCGATTTCTCGACGCAATTGATCTACACGACCTTTTATGTCAGCAGACTTGCCGGCACCGTCAATAATCGTTGTATTGTCTTTGTCGACGGTAATTTTCTTGGCACGTCCTAAATCGGTCAGCGTAACGGATTCCAAAGTTTTACCCAAGCTCTCGAAAATAGCGGTTCCGCCGGTTAAAATAGCAATATCTTCCAACATCGCTTTACGACGATCGCCGTATCCGGGAGCCTTAACCGCGCAAACCTTGAACGTTCCACGCAGACGGTTGATAACCAACGTCGCCAGAGCTTCGCCGTCTATATCTTCGGCAATAATCAACAGCGGCTTGCCGGACTGAACAACGGCTTCCAAAACGGGGAGCATGTCTTTGATGTTGCTGATTTTCTTCTCGTAAATCAGAACGTAGGCGTCTTCCAGCTCGCAGGTCATTTTCTGCGGGTCGGTTACAAAGTAGGGAGACAGGTATCCGCGATCAAACTGCATACCTTCAACCCATTCTACTTCCATGTTCAAGGCTTTGCCTTCGTCAACGGTAATAACGCCGTCTTTTCCGACTTTTTCCATCGCGTCGGCTAGTAAATCGCCGATTTCTTTGTCGTTATTGGCCGCAATCGCTCCCACTTGGGACATTTCTTTTTTCGTTTTAATGGCGATAGACATATCCGACAGTTTCGCGACAACATCGGTAACCGCCTGATCCAAACCGCGTTTTAGCATCAAAGGATTAACGCCTGCCAAAATCGTAGCGGTCGTCGTACCGTCGCCGGCGACATCGTTGGTTTTAGAGGCGACTTCGCGAACCATTTTCGCGCCCATATTCTCGTAAACGTCTTCCAGATCGACTTCTTTGGCGACCGTTACGCCGTCTTTGGTTACCAGCGGGGAACCGAAGCTCTTCTGAATAATTACGTTTCGACCGCGCGGACCTAAGGTTACCTTGACCGCCTGAGCCAATTTTTGAACG
>CAYZMZ010000305.1:0-4639 GCA_964479655.1 uncultured Planctomycetaceae bacterium | reverse complement strand
TTTCCGTACTATAATATACGTATGCTCTATATATTTTTTGCGTGCTTTTTCTTGCCCGCGCCGCCAGGCGGCGCGGGCATGTAATTATAGTGAGTATATGTCCAACCCCGGACTATAGTCCGGGGTTATGGAGAAGACATTTCCCTCCATAACTCGCCGCTTCAATGGCGGGAACAGAGATACACCCCGCTGACAATCGCGTGCTTTTTTCCTCGCGCAGCCAGCCGAAGGCTGGCTGCGCGAGGAAAAAAAGCGCGGACGGAGGGGGTGGAACGCGGCGTTCTACCATACGAGAAACCTCTAAAGAGGTTAAGACTTCGGTGCCGAATCAAGCGATTTTCAAAATCGAACGGCGTTAAGCGGCCGGGGACGCGCCTTCCTGTTATTTTCTCAAATATGAACGGGAATCTTAACGCAGTTAGCGGAATCTATCGCAGCGTGCGGAGTATAAAAGCCTTGATTGGGTCGGAAAAATCCGAATCGGTTACAAAATGGATTTTGATTAAATCGTGCTTCAGTTTGGTGCCGTCCCATTCGATGGATTTACCCAACGGAATAAGCTCTCCGGCGGGAATACTGTTTTTCGGTACTCTAATATCCAAACGAATACATTCCTTTTGTTTGGTGGATAAATGCGCCCAGGTGGATTTATGTCCTGCTGGTTTAATCGGAACAACCGCTTTATTCTGCCAGCCAAACTGCGCGTCTGGCAGGCAGTCTTCCAGCCAGCTGACGACCTGTTCCAGCAACGCGCCTTTCCATTTAGGACGGCGATTTTTATGGAATCCCTTGGAAGGCATTAAATGCCAGGTTCGTCCCAACGCCTTCCACGGTTCCAAGTCGGCAGTTATCAAATTTAAATGCTCCGGCGGACAAACGCGATTGACAAAAGCGGTTACCGCCTTGTCAACGAAACTCCAAAATTCAGGACGATTGATTTCCTTTAAGTAATGTACTTTTAACTCAATTTCCTGAAATTCCGGATCGTGCGCTTTATCAAGTTTAACGCGAGATGCGGTTCCGTACAGCGGTAATTCCGGCATGTCGTTAAGCGGTTTTAAGTCTAGTTGCGGTTCTAATTCTTCCTTGGTAAATGTTCCTTTTGGGACGATAAACTTGAGTTTTAACAGCCATTGTTCGTTTGTAATCGCCCGGAAAAACCAGATCGGGGATTTTTTCGGAGCGGAAATTTCGACGGTCGCCCGGTCGTTCCAGTTTGGGGTCGCCAGAGCGTCTTTGGCGTCGATATAATTTACTACCCGAGAAACGATTTCCCCTTCCCAACGGCACGGTTCGCCATTTCTAGCGTAACGTTCACTTGTATGCCATTTTATACCATCTGTTTCCCACGGCATTTTAGCTTCCAGACCGATAGTAGCGTAATCTATATCGGCTTCCTGAATAGAAACCTCTTTGGCCGCCTCGTATTTATCTCGTTTGAGGTACGGCCCTGCTTGTAAAATCGGAGCTAACGCGATTCCGGTATAGCTTGGCGCGTGCTCGGCGGCTTGCTGAGAATAGGCGACAATATCTTCAGGCGAGCCGATAGCAACGATCTTTCCGCCCTCGTTTCCGGCTTCGGGACCGATGTCGATTACCCAGTCGGCGGCTTTGATAATATCCAAGTTGTGTTCGATAACAACAACCGTATTTCCCAAATCTACCAGTCGTTGTAAAACGTCTAACAGCTTGGCCAAATCTTCAAAATGCAAGCCGGTAGTCGGTTCGTCGAGTACGTATAACGTTCTGCCGGTATCGGGACGGGATAGCTCGGCAGCCAGTTTGATTCGCTGGGCTTCCCCGCCTGAAAGGGTGGGTGCCGGCTGTCCCAAGGCAACGTAATCCAGACCGACATCGCACAGCGTTTGCAGGATTCGTCTGATTTTAGGCTGATTGCCGAACAGTTTTAACGCCTCTTTGCAGGACAGGTTTAGAACATCGGCAATAGAAAAACCGTGATATTTTACGGATAGCGTTTCCGGCTCATACCGCTGACCGTTGCAGGCATCGCAATTGACCCAGACATCGGGCAGAAAATGCATTTCAACTTTAAGTTGTCCGTAACCTTCGCATTTTTCGCACCGTCCACCGGGTACGTTAAAGCTAAATCGGCGCGAGGAAAAGCCTTTTATTTTCGCCTCGGGCAGATTAGCGAATAAATCGCGAATATGATCGAACAGACCGGTATAGGTCGCCAGATTGCTTAGGGGCGTTTGTCCGATGGGACGCTGGTCGACGTTGATCACCTTGTTCAAATGTTCAATTCCGATCATGTTGCTGAATAATCCCGCCTGAACGGTCGAACGCTGCAGCAGCCGCGCCAGTCCGTTGTACAAAACGTCTTCAACAAGCGAACTTTTACCGGAACCGGAAACTCCGGTTACCACGGTAAACGCTCCGATGGGGAACTGAACGTTTATATCTTTGAGGTTGTTTTGTTTAACGCCGTTGACGATCAGCCATTTTCCCGGCTGGGAGGCTAACGGCTGTTTGTCGGCGGTACGTTTGGATTTACCGGAATTTTGAGATTCATCTATGCAGGTTTTGTATAGTTCGGCTCCGGCAATAACCCGACGATTGGAAGGAATCGGAATCGCCTTTGTATTGGTTAAATACGGACCGGTAACCGAGCTTTTGATTTTTCCGAGCTGTTTTGGGGTTCCGGCGGCAACCAATTCTCCCCCGTAAATTCCCGCTTTAGGTCCGAAATCCAGTACTTGGTCTGCTCCGGCGATTATTTCTTTATCGTGTTCGACAACCAAAACCGTATTGCCAATATCGCGTAAATTTCTTAACGCCGCTAACAGTTTGGCGTTATCTCTGGGGTGAAGTCCGATTGTCGGTTCGTCGAGTACGTACAGTACTCCGCACAAACCAGAGCCAATCTGAGACGCTAATCGGATTCGCTGCATTTCTCCGCCGGAAAGCGACCACGCAGGACGGGATAAAGTTAAATAATCCAGACCAACGTCGAGTAAAAATTTGATTCTGTTGAGTATTTCCTGACGAATTTCGCCCGCAATTTTTTGTTCAGCTTTTGTCAGATTCCAGTTTTTAAACTCGGCGTAGAGTTTATCTAACGGCATTCGTCCTAATTCGTCTACAGAACGTCCTTTCAAACGAACGGCCGAGGCGTCGGGACGAAGTCGGCTTCCCCCGCAGGACGGACATTCTATTTCCGCCCGAAGACTGCTTAATCGAACGCGCAAGCCGGGCAATATTCGGGACGCAATATCCAGCGTTGGGTATAATCCGATATACTGAAAACTAAAATCTATTTCAGGAGCCGTTCCTGACTTTTTATTTGTACTGCTGGATTTATAGACATGAATCCAGTTTTGTCCATATCCCTGTAAAATCGTTCGACGGTATCGGGCGGCCAATTCGTTAAACGGTACGTCCAGCGGAACGCCGGTTTCGCGGCTAAATGCTTCGAGCATCCGTTTGAAAAGCACGCCGGAAACGTTCGGCCATAAGTTTACCGCTCCCTGAGCCAGGGTCAGTTTATCGTCTTCGACAAAAACCGACATGTCGGCGCCCATTTGAGTTCCTAACCCTTCGCAGTCCGGGCACCAGCCTAAAGCGGAGTTGAACGAAAAATGATTCGGCGTTAAAGGGGTAAAACTAGCTCCGCATTGAGGACAAGAGAAATGCTGACTATAATGATCTGTTTTCCACCTAACCTCCGGTATCGTTTCATCGACCGTAGTTACGTGAATTTCCCCTCGTCCTAAAGCCAGCGCGTTTTCTATTCCAGAGGCAATACGGCTTTTGTTTTTACTTCTAATTTCTATTCGATCGATAAGAACTTCCACGTTCCAACGCCGCCGACGATCCATTTCTGCCGGAATTTGATCCAGGGAATAAACAACGCCGTCCAGACGAACTCGGGTATAGCCTTGAGATTGGAGGTTTGCCCAAACGTCTTCGTATTTTCGTCCGACATCAATTACCAGCGGAGCCAGCAGGTATAATTTACTGCCGGCGGGATAGCTCATAATTCGATTAATAATTTCGTCTGCTGACTGCGTTCCGACGGGAATTTGGCAATGCGGACAGTAGGGCTGTCCTAATCGGGCCAGCAAAATTCGCAAATAATCGTATATTTCCGAAACCGTTCCGACGGTAGAACGAGGAGATTGCGAGGTGCGCTTTTGTTCAATTGCTACTGCGGGAGACAAGCCGCTAATTAAATCTACTTTGGGCTTGGACATCTGCCCCACAAATTGACGAGCGTACGAAGACAGGCTTTCTACGTACCTCCGCTGACCTTCGGCGTAAACCGTATCGATAGCCAGAGAGCTTTTACCGGAACCGGACGGACCTGAACAAACGGTCAGTTTGTTTCGCGGAATGGTAACATCGACCGATTTAAGATTATGTTCAGACGCTCCTTCAACGCGAATACAATTCGGTTCTGAATTTTCGTCGTTTCGTTTGGAAATCGGAGCTATATCTGGACACAGCTTTTTATCGTCGGGAGGAATAATTCCTCTTGCGCGATCCAAAACCGGTTTTAAGGCGATTCCGGTCGGCGTATCGGTATTGACCATATCTTCGGGCGTTCCGGAGAAAATCAGCTTTCCGCCGCCCGAACCGCCGTCTGCCTCGGGGCGGTGGACGATGCCCACACCGAGTT
>CAYZMZ010000304.1:0-4643 GCA_964479655.1 uncultured Planctomycetaceae bacterium | reverse complement strand
GATTCAGTTCGCGTTCCCCAGAAGTATTATCGTGAACGAAACAATATGAGAGGGGCTAATCCGGGGGACGTTTGGGAGTTTTCTCATGTTCATTATTGTAACGGGAATAGGCAGAATCATCCAACCCAAAAGCCGGAGGGAATTATTGAACGCATGGTTTTAGCGTCTTCCGACGAAAATGATTTGGTGGTTGATCCTTTTGCGGGAAGCGGTACGACCCTTCGGGTTTGTCAGCAACTGAACAGACGTTCAATAGGAATTGAATTGAATCCGGAGTATATCGAAATGATTCGGAATCGGTTATTATCGGATTTCAACGGGTTTGACAGCATTGATCCGCGTATGGAGCGAGTTCCCTTGGATTTAAGGCAAGAGGAAGTACGTGATAATTATTTAGAAAAACATCGGGCATGGTTTTTGCGAAATCACCAAAATGCGTTGGACAATTTTAACAATATTGTATCGACAACCTACGAAAGAGCCGGTAATAAAAAGCCGTCGTTGTTTGATTTTATGGATGAGGGTTGATTAGAACCATATAATCATGCGGTTTTTCGCTACGCAATTTAGCTATTCTTCCTGATTGCTTTTGTAAAGTTTCTCACACAGTAGTTTTTGGGCGTCGTCCAGAGCTTGTTTGCGCAGAGAATCGTTGGATAAATCGGCAATACAGCGGTATTCGCCGGTTTGCTGACCAGCGGATAAAAACGAGGTCAGATTCAGCAGGGGAGAATCCAGCTGAGCGGCTAATTGTTCAATGGCTTGTTCCAGGCTATCCATAATTATAATTGATATGGTTATTAATTGATACGGTTATTTTTGTTCTTCCTTAACATTCGGATGAATCGTCGTCCATATCGGCTAAATCTTCCATGAAAACGCGTAAATCGTTTTGGTATTCGCTGGCTAAATTCATGCGTACTAACTGACGTAGAATCGCCGGGGCGCCGTCAACGTCGGATAGGGCGGCCTCGTCTGCGGATTTAAATCGGTTTTTGGGGTCGGGGGAAACGAGTTTTTTGCAGAATTGAACCAGAACGTTGTTCTCGCAGAGCGGAAATCCTAATATCGATTCTATATTGGTACAGATCGCCCGTTTATCCTGAAGATGCGTACTCTGTTTGGGAAACAGGGATTTTCCGGTAAGAATCTCCAGAAAAACGTATCCCAAACTGGCTAAATCGCTCAGTACGGTCGGTTCGTCGTTATCCAAAACCTCGGGAGCCGCGTAGGCGGGAGTACAGGTTCGGCGGGCTGGAACGCTATCCAGCTGATAGGCAGAGCCCATATCAATGATTTTGGCAGTACCTGTTCTTTTGATCATAATATTGGACGGCTTGACATCGGAATGAACAATTCCTTCCCGATGTAACGCTCCTAAACCCTTTAAACATTCGTTGATAATTGTAACGGCAATCCCGGATTTTAGTCGGAGATTTTTCGCGCCGTTATCTATAACTACGTTTCGCAAGTTGGCGTAACGGGTGCTGGAACAGTTGTCGTGAATCCATCGGAGCGTTCGCGGCAGGAGGATTTTCGACAGGTCTTTCCCGTCGATTAGCTCCATTTCCATAATACGAACGCCTTGTTGTTCAGACCAGTTATTGACGTTAAGCAGATTGTCATGCTGAATCAACGCAATTTTGGTAGATACGATTGCCATCCGACGCATGGCATCTAAATACGCTTCTTCAGTATCGTATCGACGAGGCGAAAAAACCTTTAACGCGACCGGCAGAATAAAGCCATCGGTTCCGGTTCTTTCGGATAGATAGACAATTCCCTGACCGCCGGTTCCCAAGCGTTTTTTAAATCGTAACGTTTCGCACCATTCCGAAATTCCCCGTTCGATAATTTCGTCGTAGGCTTCAATGAGAACGTCGGAATCTTTGGTTGATTCTCCTCCGTCTATTTTTTGCGTCGGCTGACGATTGGGGCAAAACGTTCGGGTAAGTGAATGACTGTCTGACATATTATTATAAAGGTATTGAGTATTCTAAAGGAAGTCTTATTTTTAATCTGCTTTGCTGGATACGATATCAAATTCATAAATGGCGGGAACCAGCATCGCGGCCATCGCAAATCCGTAGGCGGTACAAATAACGAAAAATACACCCAAACTGTAACTCATCAACAGGGCAACCAGGGCGTAAAAAGTGGCGCACGGACAGCCGAAGGCGGCCAAGGCAATCGCCGGGGAGGGATTTCTGATTCCCAAGGCGGCATAAAGTCCCGCTCCTCCGCCGACTATCAACGCTAAAAACGGCTGAAATTGAGCTTGAAATGAACCGCTGAACGCCAGCATCATTCGTAAACATACTGCTACGCCGATAAACAGGAAAAAAACGACTCCTAAACTAACGCCGATGGAATAGCGGCTATTGGCGTAAATCATTCCGCTGTGAAGCCCAAGCGTTACGCTGAACAAAACCAGGACAAGGTAGCCGACAATCAAATAAAAGGCGAACTCGCCGCTTAGTTGACCGTACCACCAGGTTGTTAAAGCCAAAACTATTGGACATAAAACCATCTCTTTGGTGTTCCATAACGCTCCCAGCAACTTACCCCAGACAAATTCACTGGGACGTAAATCGCTTGATAAGAGCAAATCCAACGCCTTGCCATCTCGTTCGGTGGAAATCGCGGTTACGCTTTGCGCGTTGATTAGCGTTAAACTTAACAGCGCCAACGGTATCAAACTATATATGTAAGATACGGGCGCATCGGACAACTGGTTCACTAAACTGTACAAACAAAGTCCTGCTATTATCAGGTAACCGAATCGATATAAAAACAAACGTCTGCCGTAGGCAGCGGTACGGACTTCACGCCATAAAATGGGATTGTCCCAAACCGGACGAGAAACCAAATTTTCTGCATGAATATTAACGGGTTCGTCTGCCTGCGTTTCTATTTGAGGGGCTTTGATTTTACGCGGCGGATTCCAGATTCTGACCCGGAATATGACGGGAACGTAAATCAAAAGCGTTATAACTGTACATAATTCCAAAAACGGAAGTAAATCGGTAAAATAGCTCGTTCCTCCCGCTGCGATAACCGCGCTGTACGGACTAATCCAGCTGGAGGGGATTGTACTCCAGATTGAACTGGTTTCCCCGATTATTAACCAGGCGACAATCGATAAAATGGTCAGGCAGAGGGTTAAAAACGTCTTTTCGCATCGAAACGCGATAGCCGCTCCCAGAACCCCGCAAACCAGGGAGGAAATCAAAACTACGGCGAAAACGCGGAGTACTTGTCCTGCATCGACTCCGCCGAAAATCGTGCACGCCATTAAAATCGGAAGCGTCGAAAGCGGCAACGTAAACGAATGCAACAACGCCGCCGTTAATTTTCCAACGGTCAGTTCGTAATTGGTCAAGTTGGTTAACAGCAGTAAATCGAGGGTTTTTCTATCTTTTTCCTGCGATACCGCCGAGGCGCAAAATAAAGCTGACTGAAACATGGAAATTGTCAGCAGTAACGGCGATAAAAGCGAAAACAGACGAATGCCGAAACGCGCCACATCGCCAATATCACGAATCTGCTGCGCTCCGGTAATCAACAGCCAAGCGGTCGCTAGAATAGCAAGAAACAATCCGGCGTAAACCGTTCTGGCGATATAAATCTTCGTTCGCTGCGGTGAAACAATCAACTCTCGATAAAATAAAGGTCCAAACATAGCCTCTATTTTACACCAAACTGTTTTTCCGGCAATAGAAAAAAACGCTTTTTTCAAAAAATTTCATGTATTCAATTGGATGATATACGGGTTCCTATCGATTTCATGGCAGAATAGAACGCCGTCCGAACCGTTTCTTCTGAAAGAGTTGAATAAAACCGGCAATAATTTGAATAAATCCTGTTACAATCCGGGGATAAAAACCGGTTTTGAAGGCAAAATTTCGATAATTCCAGCTCTATCCGAGGAACACGTGTTTTTTTCCCATCGATTCCGTTTTGATTTCCTACGAAAAATAAAAACCAGTTCTTGTCAATGCGCAGTTCTTGTTTTACCCGATTCGGAGGGAAACGAATCCGCTGGAATAGACTGGAATTAGCCGGAATCCGCTGGAATAGACCGGAATAGACCGGAATAGACCGGAATATTTCAAGTGAAATCAGTATATTTACGGATTTAGCGATTCATGGGATATTCTATTCGTGTCCTAGCACGTCGGCGAAAAACATGCCGACGACGTGCTTATCGAAATCGGTAACAACGTCCATGTTAGGGCGTCTGTCAGTTCGATAGCGTTGGTCGAAAACCGTCATTCCGGTAGTTAATTCGCCGGAGGTTTCAACGTCGACGTTCATTTTTTTGCGTGTAAATAAATCGGGATACAAAATCGTCATCAAGGCAACAACCGCGTGAATAAAAATGCGCTCTCGTCCTAATTCCAAACGATAATTTCGGAAAAAAGCCGGTAAAATCTTACGCAATAAATCGCCCGAGTTCCCCTTTGGGATGTTGTTGATAATATCCATTCCGACAGACAATTTTGATGTAATATCCATCGGAACGAGCGTTTTTGTGGTCTTTGATTGAAAAACCGCTCTGGCAGATTCTGGATCGCAGAAAATATTAAATTCTGCGGTGGGAGTAATATTGCCGCGTGCTGAAATTGAGCCGCCGTAGATTA
>CAYZMZ010000303.1:0-4653 GCA_964479655.1 uncultured Planctomycetaceae bacterium | reverse complement strand
ACGGCGCGGGTAAATAAATATAGTGGTGATATGTTCAACTCATGACTAAAGTCCGGGGTTATGGAGACGGTAGCCTCCACCATAACCCGCCACTTCAGTGGCGGGAACGGAGATACACCCCCCTGACTATCTCGCGAATTTTTCCCCTGCGCCTATTGACTTTCCCGTGCGGTGCAGTTATAATTCATACTTGTAGAAGTTTTATACTGGTTCCACTTGAAATTTTCCGGCTTGTAATATCATAAAACAGCCGTTTCATTTCGCCATAATCCATAAAACCCAGAGTTTTGATTTTTACAGCGGCGAAATCAAAACGGCGTCGGTAGAAAAAATCAAGTAATCATAGTATAATACATCACATCTGAAAAATTATTTAGACACAGTATAAAATTATGCCAATAGATGACCCGCTAGAAAAAATCAATTCATATCAACAACTGGAGCTGCTCGATCAACAACTTTCCAGCCTGGAAGCTATTGCGCAACTGCCGATAACGCTTTTATCAATGCGGCGTCAGTTCGATTCGCTTCGACAGCAAGTTGAAATTCTCCAGCAGGGTAAGGATCAAATTGCCCAATTATACAAGAATTTTGTCAATATGCGTCTGGAAAATTTGGACGAATCCCGATTTTGGGAATTACCCGTTGTTTCCCGATTCAACGACAGCGTTTTTAATACGACTCCCGTTCAATACCGACCGCGAACCACGCAGGGGCTTTCCACCCGTTTTGTTACGATGATCAATCTCAAAGGCGGGGTCGGGAAAACCACCTTGAGCGTAAATCTGGCCTCGGCGTTTGCTTCGGGGAATTACAATAATCGAACGGGAGTTCCGCTGAAAGTTCTCGTTGTAGACTTGGATTTTCAAGGATCGTTAAGTCGTCTATGCCTGACCGCAGAAAATGTACATAACAGCCGTATTTCTTCCGGGAAAAAGGCAGAACGAACTACTTCCAGCTGGTTTCTGCGGGAAATTGAAAAGCGGGAAAATTTGGCTTTTTCAGATCTCACTTATCCGTCTGATATTGACGGAATGAGCAATCAAATTGATGTTATCGCCGCCGACGAATACTTGGACGAGGTAGACGTTCAGCAAATTGTCGCTCAGGTTATGGGCGGACGCGAAACACGTTTTGAATACCGCCGCTCGTTTTTTCAGCCGGAAGTACTCAGTAAATACGATTTGATTCTGTTTGACTGCCCGCCGCGTATTACGCCGTCGTCAATTAACGCGTTGCTGGCTAGCGACTACGTGATTATTCCCACGCGTTTGGATAAAATCAATTCCGACGCCACCGCCCGCACGCTTACTTGGCTGGGACGAATGCAAAAGTCCAATATTCCCGGCTCGTTCCCTCAATTAGCAGGGATTATAATCAATTTCGCCAAAGAGAATCCTCCGCAAAATTTCAAAAATAATCTGAAATTTGATTTACAGGACTATTGCCGACAATATCTTGATACAGACGCTGAAATGGACTATTATATTTTTAACGGACAAATAAAAACCACCGTAAACGCCGCTTATCCAGTAGACGGAGGGGAAAAAATGCGTCCGTTAGCGTTGCGAGATTTAAACATGGGGCAAGACCCCGCCCGGCATATTCAGGAAGCGTTTGGCGTTTTAGCCACACAAATATATGAAAGGATTTATACCCGTGGATAATAAAGTTTCTCTACAAACTCTCAAACCGTTTGTCAGCAAAGATATTCAAAACGAAATCGACGCCGTTGCGAAA
Organism: uncultured Planctomycetaceae bacterium; assembly: GCA_964479655.1. Lineage (GTDB taxonomy): Bacteria > Planctomycetota > Planctomycetia > Pirellulales > Thermoguttaceae > RUG11551. The sequence continues at coordinate 2,913 of CAYZMZ010000303.1, read as the reverse complement.
ATTTTGGAATTGTTTCCCGGCAAGTCGCTCAAAGAACTGGTTTCGACGTTTGTAAAATATCAAAAAGAACGCCGCACCTCTCCCGAAGGCATGGCAGACCGGTTGCAGCATTTTCGTGACCAGTGCTGGCCGGAAGAGGAAACGCCTGAATCGCTGGAGGCAATTCTGGGCGATTATCGCAAACTAACCGCCGCCAAAGTTAAGCTGATGGCGAAAAAACTGAATATTAATCTGAACAATCCCAAAGACGAAGCGGAAATCGCCGCCGTTCAATCCTGGCTTACCGGCGGTCCGCAGCCTCCGACCGAGGCGGAGAAAATCGCCGCGGTTATCCAAATGCAATCGCAAAAAATTCTGGATTTAATGGATCAGCGCCGTCAGAAATCTATTTCCATAGATCAATGCGTAGCCCAATGCAAGGCGATTGTTACCGCCGTTCAAAAGCAGTATAAGCAGCCGGGACTGATTGCCTTGGGAAATCAGATTCAGGTTCCCGGCAATCCCGGCGATACGGCCGCTAAACTATCCAAAGAATTGCAAAAATTCTTCGACGACCGAGGACAAAAATGGAAACGCGATTTGGATATCGACCCCGGCGTTTAACTCGTCATAGACAATTGTTTACCATGATTATAGCATATAACGCTGGAATCGGCGAGAGATAGACATAGTAAACATTTATGCAGTTCCCAATCTGAAATTCTGATTTCAGCCTTGGTTAAACTCCGAACTGAAATTCGAGATTCAGTCCGGAGTTTTGAAAAAACGTTGTATACTGGTTCCGATTGATTTTTCCGGATTGCGTAAAAACCTCAGTCGTTTCATTTCGTTCTTATCGATAGAACAAAGGGTTGTTCGATTCCAAGGGGGGCGAATCAAAACGGTGTCAAGGGGAAAAATCACGCGGTCAAAGTATAAAATCTCAACAGCTCTAAATTACCGGAATAGTTCTTATTCCGGCTTCGCGCCCGGTACTCCGTCTTTCATAAGTTGTTTGAACTCGTCCAGATGATCGGTGTATACTCCGCGGGGCGTTGTATTGTACTTTTTACAAAGACTGGCGGCCAGTCCGATAACCTCGCCCATCGCTCCGCCGGTACGCATTACGCGAACCGTTCCTAGCGCAACGTGCGTTACAGAAATATTTCGTCCCGCCATAAACAAATTATCTATATTGCGGGAATAGAGCGTTCTGTAAGGAATGGCGTAATTTGACTTCGGGCTAAAATGCGCAGTCGAACGAAATTCGTTTCCGGGAAAGAATTTGCTGTTCGCGGCTTCCGGCAAGTGCAAGTCGATAGACCACGTTGCAACAACGCAGGCATCATCCCACGTTTTTTTCCCTTGAATATCCTGCTGTTTTAGAATTACATCGCCCAACAAACGGCGCGATTCCCGCTTTCCAGCAATAAAAGCCATCCAGCCGAACTGACGATTTTTCACCTTTTGTGCCCACGGACCGGTAATATGATTTTTCATATAAGACCAATGCCCGAAAGCCGCACGCAAGCCGTTATCGCGGATTCGCTCTATATCATACACCTGATCGTAGCCGATACCGGTTTCCCAATCCCAATCGCCGCGAATCATCGGGCGCATGCTTTGCGGAGTAAATTGATGCGCCCAGGGCAATTCGGGGAACTCAGTCGGCTTGCCGGTATCTACGGTGTACCATTGAATTGACGCTCCCATGGTTTTTGTATCCGCCGTTTCAGGAGCCAGCGATTCGTCAAATTCGCTTCGGGCTTCCCGTCCTTGATGGAAATCGGCTTTAGCCAAAAATCCCAGCATGGCGTCGCCGGTACAATCGACAAACCATTTTCCGACGAATTTTGTCTCTGCTCCCGATTCTATATTTTTTCCAAAGCAGGCGGCAATAGTTTTGCCGGACTGATTCATTTCTACATCATAAACATGGGTAGACATGTACAAATCTAAATTAGGCTGCGCGGCGCACATATCGAAACGCTGCTTGTCTTTGTACAGTTGAGCAGGCTGCGCATTTCCTCCTCCGTGCGGTCCCATTTGAGAGGTAATATCGCCAATTTTTTCGTAAGGGGGCAGATTGACTTTGCCGTTCAAATGAACGCGAATTTCTGTCGAGCCGTTACCGCCTAAAACAGGACGGTCTTGAATTAGAACGGTTGACAGCCCCATTTTTGCGGCAGAAATAGCCGCACAGCAGCCTGCAATTCCGCCGCCGACAACAACGACATCGTACGATTTCGCCGCAACAGGCGCGGTTTCAGGCAGTCCCAACGCTTGACGTCGAATTGATTCCAGTTCCTGCGGATGGTTGGGAAGCGGGCATTGAGCCTGGGTTGTAAATACCAGCGCGTCTACGCGTCCGTCGAATCCGGTTAAATCTTCCAATTCAACGGCGACTTTTTCTTCGCCCTGGGCGACGGTAATCGTTCCCGCTTTTTGCCAAGACCACGCCGCGCCCTGAACTCCCAAAATCGATTCAAGCGGCTTACCGTTGATAATAACACGGAATTTTCCGGGAGACCAATTATCGTAAATTTCCTTTTCAGATAAACCCTCGGGAATCCAGGTGGATACCCAATTTCTGGTTCGGGCGAAAACGTTGTACGTACCCGGTTCGGGCAGAAGAACGGTTGTTTTTGCGTTGGCGACGGGCTTGCCCATACCATGAGCCAAAAGAACAACGGAACCCGCCTGTCCCGGCGTTTTTACGTGCATAAACTCCTGGTCTACCGACCACGTGCCTTTATCCTGAAATCCTTCTGCTTCTACAAATACCGTTGTTTTGTATTCAGGCAACACGCCGTTGGGATTGGTGGAATTAAACGTTCCGACCAACACGTCGCCGGAAAAGCAAACCGAGGCAAACAAACTGAAAAAAATCGCAAAATATACTATTATGCCGTTGCCGTTTAAAAAGTCCATGCA
>CAYZMZ010000302.1:0-4678 GCA_964479655.1 uncultured Planctomycetaceae bacterium | reverse complement strand
TGTCGGAGCGGGCGGAGCGGGTAAATCCAGCTTTTCGCCTTTACCGGTAATTCGGATTTTTACAGAATCTTGCGCCCGGGCGATTCCTGATTCGGCGGTTACTGGCAGGGTGAACATACCTTCCTTGCCCGCGCGATAGGTAACTTCCATCGTTTGACTTTCTCCCGGTTTCAGTCCCGTTAAAAGCCATTGAATTTTTTGGACAGAACCGGAATCACCCGTATTGGTCAAGGCGTCCAGCACCCGCCCCAAGGGAAGACTTCGCTGATAGTCGAACGATTCCGGAAACTGATCGGTAACCGTAATCTGTCCCGACGCCTGACTGTCCGTATTCCGAACGGTAATCCGATAGGTAATATCTTCCCCCACCGCCGCCATCAAAGGACCGGTTTTGGTAACCTGAACTCCGGTTGCTCCCCACGTAACCACGGTTTCAGACTGCGCGATACGAACAGGAACGGTAAACTTTCCGTCTTCTGTTGCTCTGTCCACGGTAATCCGAACGCGCGTTTGCCCCGGAGATTGCTCGTCCCGAATCAAAGGGACGTCCGCATGACCACGCTGATCGATGGGAATCGCCACGTTCTTAACGCGCCCAGCGGAGGTATCAAACCCGGCGTTGTCTGTACTGCAAATAACTTCATAAGTTACTATACAGCCTTTAGATGGGGAGCCGTCCGCTCGATACGCGGTTGTTTGCAAAGTCAGCGGCTGATTAATCGGCTGAGCAATTCCAGTCGGGGGAAGCGTAGTCCAGGCATCGATCCAATGAATATTCGCAAACCGAAGTCGATGCTGCCAGTCGGCAGAATCCAACGCGACAGCCGAAACTTTGGTTGTTCCCTCGCAGGCGGAAGAAACAGCAACCCAAGTTTGTCCTTGTTTTATTATTGTATCGTCGGACGGCGTTTCTGTTCCGCGCGTTAATCTTACGGTTTTGCGGGAAGTACTGCTATACGCTCGATGAGAGGATTCTATACGAGGTTCCTCCCATTCACCGACCATAATATCGCACCAGGTTCGCTGGTCAACGTCGACGAAACCGCCGGGAGAATTTTGCTCGATTGTCCATTCAACCATTGAATTAGAGCGGTCTGCACCGCCTTTGTCTTTTACGCCGGCAACCAAAACGACCTGCGAACCAATACGAGCGACCGGGTCTGTCGGACCCAAGGTAAGTTCAGAAATTTCCCGATTTGACGAAATAAGCGGTTGCGACTGCGGCGCGGTAGAACTATCGCTCGCTTTGCTGGATCCTAACCACGAAGTCGATTTCGATTTTGACGAATTATCCGCAGATTCCCCCGACGTTTTTTTACGGCTATCAGGAGACGTAATTGTCGAAGAAGCCGGATTAGCCGCTGATTTTTTCGCGGCGGGAACCGAAGTATCGTTTTCACGAAATAGTCGTTCACCGCTTGGATCTATTGGGGATACGGATTGACAGCCGCTAAATATTAAGGTCAGTAGAATCAAAAGGTATACAACCGTCCCTCTCCCTCGCTCAAACCAACGAGAGGACGCAGCAGTACCATTCGACGATAAATTAAGACGGCGGTTCATCCGGTTAAATTATACTCCCGGAAAATGGGGTAAACAATCAATTCTATATATTATTAATATATAGTTTAACAATAAATCCGTTTTTTGGCAACATTGATTCAGAATAAATTAAGTGAATTTCTATGATTTATACTATGACCACGCGATTTTTCCCCTCCGCGCCGTTTTGACTTCTTCCCTTTAAATCGAACTCCGATAAACCGAAAGTACCTCTGTTGCAGGATTCGAGCAAGCGGAAACGAAGGGGATTAGAGCCTATAAACTGGAATGAGGTCTATAAAATGAGGTCTATAAATCGGAAAAATTCAAGCGGAGCCAGCCCGCCCCCCCTCTTGTCAATTCGGGCAACGTGCCTTATACTGGAACGGTCTTGCGATAGTCGCAGTATAACCGTCGCGCAGGCGAATTATACTCTGCTACATTCGACGAAAATTCAATCAAACAAACCTGAAGATTCGGACGAAACCGGCAAATACTCCCTTTTTTCCCTTTTTATAAGGAACCTATCCCTACAATGTCAGATATAACATTTAGCGTTAATTATACAGGCACAAAGTCTGAATTACTCGCCCGTTTAAAGAACATGGAAAAGCAGGCGATGGAAAAATACGCCGCTTACGCCGGCGGCGTCGAAGTTCGATGGCGCGATGACGGCGGCGACGTTGACGCCCGAATTATGGGCTTCGATCTTACCGCCCAGTTCGATATTGTCGAACGAGATGCGTCCGGCGGTCAGGTGAATATCGCCATTCAATTACCTGCGATGCTGGCTATGATGAAAGGCCCAATTGAGGCGCAGCTGAAATCTGAAATGCAAAAAATGCTCGGAAAAGGCTAAACAATACGAATTGAAAAGCTGCACATACTAAAAAAGCTGCACGTACTAAAAAGCTATACGTACAAAAAACGGGAAAACTCTCTTTTAACGGAGAGTTTTCCCTTTTTTAAACTGGTTCCGATCCCAATTTTTTGTGTTGAATTTGCCCTTAACTTGTCTTTAAATTGTTCTTAACTCATCCTTAATTTGTCCTAACTTCAAGGAGATTTTCCCGTTTATTAGAACGTTTATTAGAACAACGAAGCGTTTTGTCTATTTGTGAATTTCTGTACCAATTCCGCGATCGGTATATACTTCCAACAGCAAGGAATGACGAACGCCGCCGTCGATAATATGTACTTGCTTTACGCCCTTGTTGACCGTATCGATACAGGCCTGGATTTTCGGAATCATGCCCGCGTCTACAACGTGGTCGTCGATAAGCCGTTGAGCTTCTTTAACATTTAAGGACGTAATTAGCGTATCGGGATTATTTTTATCTCTTCTGACGCCGTTAATATCCGTTAAGAAAACGAGTTTATCCGCATGCAATCCCTGCGCGACCATAGTAGCCGCCGAATCCGCATTGACGTTGAGTTTTCCGCTGTTTCCGCCGCCGTCTTCTTCCAAAGCCATCGAAGGAATAACCGGGATAACGCGCTTGAACTCGCATAAATAGCGGATATAATCTTCGTCGATTCGAGTAACCTCTCCCACTTGTCCAAGATCGAGCAGTTTTCCGTCTTCTCCGAATAATTTAAGTTTATGTCCGTATAAAACGTTATGCGTGCGGAAATTTAACGGCTCTGCCATTCCTCCGAGAATAGTAATTTGATCTGCTAGCTGTTCGTTCAATTCACGTCCGAGAGTTTGTTCGACAATTTTCAACGTTTTTTCATCGGTATATCTTCTCCCTTGGACCCAGACCGGAACGATTCCCGCCTCTGCCATAGCGCGATTGATAGTCGGACCGCCGCCGTGCACGATAACCGGTCTCATTCCAACGGTTTCCATAAAAACCACATCTAATAATAAACGCGACATGGCAACCGGATTGGTCATAACAGACCCGCCCAACTTAATAACGGTGATTTTATTGCTAAATTCACGAATCCATTGCAATGCCTCCAACAGAGTGTTTGCTTTTTCAATGGCTTGCTGCATCATGGGGAAAATAACCTCTCTAAAACACAAAGATAATCAGGGATACAATATTATCATCACTTAAATATACCCCATTATTATCGAAAATCATAAAAATATAAGAGGCTCAAGCGGAAAAAACAAGAAAAAAATAAAGAAAAAGGAAAAAATCAAGAAAATTTTAGAAAAATTTGAAAAAGGCATACCGATCCGCCTTGACACAAGTTGAAAAGAATGGTACAACAGCACTCATTGATGGACTTAAAACTACTGACACGAAATTTGCTTTCGTCAACCAGACAGTTTTAAGTTAAAAGTTTCGCTCAACTATCAATATTTCAACGACTTACAAATTTTACAATATAGATATTTGAGCATTTTCAAAAAATATTTTAATAAAAGTAAATAATTATTGCGTGGCTATTAAAGTTACAAAACTTAGCAGACGATAATATTAGTACAAGCAACTTACTTACCTTGTTAAAATCATTTTATTTTATTTATCGTTTTTATTTTACTTATTATACTTATTTATTCATCCATGTTAGTCTGAGGTGTAATTCGAGTTTCAACTCCGTTATTCCTCCCTGAACGCCGCGTCGAGGTCCCGACGCGGCAAGATAATCGCACTCCCCGCCCAAATACAAAAGGCTTTCCTGTCTGATTTATTCAGAAGGTCAAAAAGGGAGTTTTACAATACAATCAATGCGAAGTTGAATCATCATGCAGCCCCAAACGCGATTCAACTCCGCTCTCCTGAACGAGAGATTGGTTGGTGCTTTTCTTTCTCGGTATCCGTTTCCCTCGGAGCCGCCGATCAGAGCAATCTGATCGACGGCCCCGCTTCTTTACTCTTTTTTTGAGTATTGAAAATCGAAATTGCTACTGACAAGATTAAAAAAGTACTTGATTCTGCCTTGGCAGACTTTTTATGTTTTCAGCAACAATCCCGCGAAGAAAACAGCAATTTGTGCTCCGGCCTGTTTTATGGCAAAAGCCTTTTGATTTTACTTTCACAATATTATACTATGACTACGTGATTTTTCCTCTCGACGCCGTTTTGATTGCCGCCTCAAGATTCATACAATCTTTTGTATTATCGAGTTAGGCAAAATGAAACGGCTGAGATACAAACGGGAAAAACTCAAGTAGAAC
>CAYZMZ010000301.1:0-4683 GCA_964479655.1 uncultured Planctomycetaceae bacterium | reverse complement strand
GATCGAGGTTACTAGTAAGTATGTAGTGGTGGTAACCGATCACACAACAGTAACTGAGGCTGATGGAAGAAAATGGCGGACACGTGAACCAGCCATTTGTTATTTTTATCCGGATCGCTGGTACAATGTCATTTGTATGATTCGTAAGCAAGGTGTTTTCTTTTATTGTAATTTAGCTAGTCCTTATATATATGATAAAGAAGCGCTAAAAAACATCGACTATGATTTAGATTTAAAAGTATTGCCTAATGGAAGCTATAAACTATTAGATGAGGATGAATATAATGTTCATCAAAAAATTATGGATTACCCACAACCAATCAAGGACATTATTAAGGAAACTACTGAGAATTTAATAAAAGATATAAAATTTCACATCTCTCCCTTTAATCAGCTTGAAATTGGTCGTAAGTATGAGGTATACTTAGACTTGCTTGCCAAAATAAAGAATTGCTATATAATTGGAACTATGAAAGATTGAAATTGTTTGTGTCAGCTTTATTTTTATAGAAATATTCCGTTCCTGTATAATAAAGTTACACGTCATATAAGTTTTTTATTTTATTTAATGGAACTCAACCCATGTCAGAAGAAAACACAACAACCCCGGAAGAACAGGCCAAACCGTCAGCTCTTAATCAGAAGGTAACTGTAGATACAGTTGGAGCCTGCCAGCGGCACATTACAGTCGAAGTTTCCACCGAAGACGTCAATCGAATTTTTGAAGACGAATACAAGCAAGTATCCGCAGACGCCCAGATTCACGGCTTCCGTTCCGGTCACGCCCCTCGTAAACTGGTAGAACGATTCTATCGTAAAGAAGTCAATCAGAAGGTCAAGGCCGACATCTTAACCGCTTCTATCAGCCAGGTTAACGACGACGAAAATCTCGCTCCGATTAGCGAACCCGATTTCAAGATTGATTCCATCGTTTTGGTAGAAAACACGCCGTTTGTCTACGAATACGATTTGGAAGTTCGTCCTGAGTTCGATGTACCTCAATGGAAGGGTCTGAAGCTGAGTAAGCCGGTTCGTGAATTTAACGATCAGGACGTAGATTCCGCCTTGGAAAACTACCTGTCCCGCAAGGCGACTTTGGTACCCTCCGAAGAACCTGCCAAAAGCGGCGATTACATCGTTACGGATTTGTCTTTTGCCTATGACGGCAACGTAATTTCTTCCGCTGAAGACGAAACCATCCGTATTCGTCCAAAGCTTTCTTTCCGCGATACCGTTATTAACGATTTCGACAAATTGATGGAAGGCGTAAAGTCAGGCGACGTTAAAACGGTTAAGGTTGTCTTATCCGCCGACGCCCCGAATCCGCTTTTCCGCAGCAAAGAAGTCGAAGGTACGTTTACCATCAAAGAAGTTAAAAAGATGGAATTGCCTGTTTTAGATAAAGAATTGCTCGAGGAAATGGGGTCTTTTGAAAGCGTTGCCGAATTGCGGGACGCCGTATTAGACAGCCTGAAAAACCAATTAGTTTACGCTCAGAATCAGCAAGCAAGAAAAGATATTACCGAGCAGTTGCTCAAAGACGCGAATTGGGATTTGCCCAATAAGTTGCTTGAACAACAGGCTGAACGAGAAATGTATCGTTCTGCGTTGGAAATGCAGCGTTCTGGTTTAGACGTAGATGCCATCCAGATGTATGCCAATCAGTTGCGACAGAACGCTCGCGAAGAGACCGCCAAGTCTTTGCGTGAACATTTCATTCTGGAAAAAATCGCCGAGCAGGAAAATATTGATGCCAGCGAAAGCGATATAGACAGCGAAATTGAGCTGATTGCCGCGCAAACGGATTCAACGGCTCGACGAGTTCGTCTGCAAATTGAAAACGCGGGTCAGGAAGATGCTCTGCGTAATCAAGTTGTAGAACGCAAGGTTATCGAACTGATTTCCTCTGCGGCTGAATTTGCCGAAGTTCCTTACCAGTTGCCCAGCGTTCAAACCGTAACGGCGATTAGTCGAAGTATCGGCGGCGAAGAAGCCCCGGCAGACGCTCCGGCAGAAGAAAAAGCAGACGCTCCGGCGGAAGCCTCTTCTGAAGAAAAGGCGGCTCAATAGTTCGCTTGTATATAATTATTGTATACGCAGTTTGGGGGCAATTTCAATTCACGGCTCTGTTTTGCGGTGTTTTGAAATTGCGTCCCGAATGGTAAATAGAGGGGAAGACGGTACTGAAAATTGTCTGACTGTTTTGGTCGGTCAATTCAGCATAATATTGGTTCTGTCTTCCTTGTTTTTATTTAGCGTATTATACGAATACTACGCGGCTTTTCCCGCGAGGCGGTTTTATACTATGACTACTTGAATTTTTCTCTTGACGTCGTTTTGATTTCACCCGAACAGAATAAAACAATCCTTTGTTTTATTGCTTGGGGGCGGAATGGAACGGCTGCGGTTTGTTATTCAAACCGGAAAAAGTCAAGTGGAACCAGTATAAATCCTCCCCAATATTAGAACGAATCCTTTGTTTTATTGCTTGGGGGCGGAATGGAACGGCTGGTTTATAGTAATATAAATCGGGAAATCGCAAGTAGTTACCCGTATTATTTTTGTTTCGACTCATTGAGTTTCTATTGTTGGATATATTATTGCAGATCAAATAAGGTAAGTTAATATGGATACTCCTTTTATTTCCAATCCGTTTCAGATAACAGGTTCTTCCGACCCGCGAATCGGATTTTCCCCGCGTGCCGACCGGGATTATCAGCGTCAGCGTACGATGACCCTGGGTGATTTACTGCTGGAGAATCGGGTTGTCTTTCTTCAAGGTGAAATATACGATGGCAACGCAAATGAGCTGGTTATGAAGTTGCTGTATTTGCAAAGTGAGAATCGTCGTAAAGATATACATTTTTACATTAATTCTCCCGGCGGATCGGTAACTGCGGCGATGGCGGTTTACGATACCATGCAAGTGCTTTCCTGTCCTATTTGTACCTATTGCGTGGGCTTGGCGGCCAGCGCGGGAGCGGTTTTGCTGGCTGGTGGAGCCAAGGATAAGCGGTATGCTTTGCCCCATGCAAAAATTATGATTCATCAGCCTTGGGGACAAATTGGAGGGCAGGTTTCCGACATGGAAATTCAAGCCCGGGAAATCATGCAAACCCGTCAAACGCTCAACGAAATTTTAGCGTTTCATACCGGGCAAACCATTGAACAGATTGCCAAAGATACAGACCGGGATAACTATATGACCGCCGAGCAGGCGAAGGAATACGGATTGGTAGACAAAATACTTACCCGTCAGGAAAACACAGCAGCGGATGCAGAATAGGATAAAAGCTCATGCCCAATTTAATACCATTTGTCATAGAACGCAACGGGCGGGAAGAACGCTCGATGGATATTTACAGCCGTCTGCTTTCAGACCGCATCATTTTTTTAGGGTCGGCTATCAATGACGAAGTCGCCAACAGTATTGTAGCGCAGCTGCTTTACCTCCAGTCGGAAGACCCGAAAAAAGACGTTCATATATACATAAACTCACCTGGCGGTTCGGTTTCCGCCGGCTTGGCGATTTACGATACCATGCAATTTATCTCGTGCGATGTTTGCACGTACTGTATTGGTCAGTGTGCCTCCATGGGCGCGATTTTGCTTACTGCCGGAACGGCGGGAAAACGTTTTGCACTGCCCAATGGTCGAGTTATGATTCATCAGCCGCTGGCTGGAATGGAAGGAACGGCGGAAGAAATTGTTATTCACATGAAAGAGTTTAACAAGGTCAAGGAAAAAATCAATCAGATTTTAATTAAGCATACCGGGCATGATTACGCCAGAATCGAGAAGGATACGGATCGGGATAATTTCATGTCGGCTGAAGAAGCGGTGGCTTACGGTTTGATAGATCAGGTATTGGAATCCGCTCCGGCTAAATAGATCGATTTATGCTTGAGGGTTTCCTGATAGACAACCAATTTTTCGTGGTCTTGCAATAATTTAATGATTGATCTTCCGTATTATTCTTTGACGCATCGCGATTATACCCTTCAGGGGTTTTCTCGCGGTGCCGTTCAGACTTACTGGCATATTCCTCAGCTGCACCTTGGGTTTGATTTAGGCGCGCAGCCTTGGGAATTTATGGGAACGCCGAATTGGTTTGTATCTCATTCTCACATGGATCACCTGGCGGCTTTACCGCAATACGTAACGCGGCGGAGAATGATGAAAATGTCCCCGCCGACAATCTATTTGCCTGCCGAGGCGATAACGCCGGTTGAGCAGTTGTTATTTCAATGGCAGCGATTGGATCGCGGTCGGTTGCCCTGCACGCTGATTCCGATTGAACCGAATCAGGAAATTGCTTTGTCTCGTGATATAATCGTACGAACTGTTCAGATGAAACATACGATTACTTCGATGGGGTTTATTGTCTATCAAAAAAAGAACAAATTAAAGCCGGAATACAGTAATTTAACCGGCGAGCAAATTCGGGATATTCGATTGGCGGGTACAGAAATTTGCAATGAAATCAGAACGCCGATTGTAGCTTATACCGGCGACAGCCGTCCGGACGGGCTTACCTCTCACCCAGACATGCTAAAAGCCCAAATGCTAATTGCTGAAATGACGTTTATTTCATTGGAACATCCGTTAAGTACTATACATAAATTTGGTCATACCGGGTACTAAAATGCGAGGCGACAATAACTTCGTTTTTAAATTGATCTG
>CAYZMZ010000300.1:0-4693 GCA_964479655.1 uncultured Planctomycetaceae bacterium | reverse complement strand
TTTTGGAAACCAGCGGCAAAGGACCGTCTGCCGCGTAATCTACCAGCTGTTTTACGTAACTATAACGATCCGCAGTATTGGAAGGAGCAAAATTCCAATTTTGTTCACCTGCTGAAGTGTTTACTTTTACGTCGAAAGGACCATTTCCCTTGTACTTTCCAACCAGCATTGTATCGCGATCTGAACGCAACGGCGGAAATTGCTGGGGGAATATTTGAAAATCGGCAGGCAAAGCAACCGATTTTTCGTCAGGCCAAACAACCGAGGCCGATGTCGCGGAATCCATTTCGGATACAACCGTCGAGGTGGCTGTTTGTATATCCGCAGAGTTATCGGCGTCCGGATTGGCGTAGCTTAATGGCTTGCCGCCGGTTTGCAACGCCAGGCAGTTGAGCACTCGTAAGTCGGTACTGGGTCCCATGGCAACGCTGCTGACGGGAATTTTCTTATCGACTAAATCTTTGCATAGAGCATTAAAATCGGCACCCGAAAGCGTTCTTGCCCGACTGGCTCCCTGTCCAAGATAAACAACGGACTTGTTCTTGTTGGCGTCAAACGGGCAGACTGCAATCGTCTTCAAGGTCGATTCCATATCGCTGGCTCCCAAAGGAACCCGTTGTTCCAAGGCTGATACAGCATCCTTAAATTCCTTGCTGTCTGGAGATACAAATCCAGGTGTCATTTGAACCGTATCGGTATCGCTGGCTAGCAAACAAATCCGATCGGTTGCCGGATTGAGTGAACCAGCAAACATCGAAATTACCGACATTTCCTGATCGCGGAATCTAGCCTGCATCGAGGCTGAGGTGTCGGCAACCAGCACAACATCACGCCCCGCAGAGGACGATGGAACCGATCCCGGTGTAACGCTCAGGGCGAATACATTTTCCCCCGACGGATCGGTGTAGTTGTAAAATTCCGCTGTCTGACCCCATAACAGGGACGAACAGAGAACCGTTGCCGTTACAGCAACAATTGAAATTCGGTTTAAACGATAAGTTAGCATAACTGTAGTGCTCCTTGGTAAGTATAAGGATAAACGGCGAATAGGTTATCCGCCTGTTATTCCACCTAATTTGTTTATTCTTCCATAAAAATTCCGCTAACACTTCCCCCCGAGAAATTACTACTGTTCATCGGTTCGGGACGTGTATCGCTATCACCCTTGATCACGTTGGTTCGAGAGGCATCTACGCCCATCTTATCCAACAGGTCTTGTACATTCATAGTCTTTGTTTTGAACTCTTTGGCCGCATTGAAGAAGTTTTGATACGTCAACAATTCGGTTTCTTTGGTTTTTTCGTCTGGCTTACGCCCTAAAACCAACGTGTTGGTCGTAGATTCCAAACGCTTAACCTGTTTCTCGCCGTCTTGATAGCCGTCAACAACACCGCCGTTGGCCTCGATAATACGAACCAGCCGTCTGACGTCGTTTTGCCCATCTCCGTCCAAGTCGATAAAACCGGCAATTGCATAATGTTCCGCTACGCCGGAATCCCAAACGGGAGAGTAAATTTTATCGCCTGGAATAATCGGGTCTGACGGATCGTCAGATAAAATACGACATTCGGCTGAATGTAAACCGGTAACTTCCACGACTTCAATATTGGCTTTCTTGATCCCATTTTTCAAGTCGGTTTCGGTACTGGGATAAACGGTAAATGACGAACGTAAATTCAAGTGGTCAGCACTGCCCAAATTAATGGTCGCCTTACCCGAGGCGGCACTGACAAATTGAATTATTCCGTCTGGACGTTCAGCTAATTTTACCTCCGTTTTGGTCATCTGACTGCGCAACGTTCGGTTTACCTTAATCTTGGCTTTGATTTCTTCCGTTGTTTTTTCGATCCGGGCATTAATATCGGCAATCGCCTTGGTATTGGTCGTTCCAGCTACTTTTGCCAGTTTATCCAAATCGGCTTTTTGTGAGGCTAACGAGGCCAGAATTGTTTGCAACGCCTTGGAATAGTCGTCTTTATCTTGCGCTATTACAACACGAATTTTATCGGCTGAATCCGTTGCTACGGCATTGAATTTTGCTCTGTTTTCGTTAAAGGCGGTTAAATCTTTAATATCCTGCTGATTCGCTCCCAAAGTAAAATTCTGAACTTGAATCTGGTTGTATAAATACGCCAGAACACTGGAATAAACCTGGGTGTTCTTATTAAAGTTTTCCGCATACTTTTGCATTAAATCGTCATGCTGCTTGACAATAGCCGGGACGTCCAGTTCGGGAGCCGCGCCAATCAATTTTTTCAACTCTTCCCGCTCCGACTGTTTGACAGCCAGTTCGCCGGATTTAATCGCGAGGGAATCAGAAATATGCTGCTGCTGCATTTGAGCCTCCGCACATTTTTGATAAAACACAAAAAATGTTACGCCCAACGACGCGGTTATCATCACGAAAACCACCAAAGCAAAACTAAACCAAAACGTTGCTCGCGACATGAAAAAATCTCCCTAAAACGTATATAATGTATTTAATGTACTAATTATTATCGATAAACAAATTTTGCCAAACAATTTTATAAAGTCTGATTGAATGGACTTAAAAATGGGGTCGGTTAGCGAGGCATAACCCGCGAACCAGACCGACTGCGAAATCGGTTGTCTGACCCTTGACTGACCCCGGCTCCCGGCGTTGTAGTACGTCGAACCGTTGAGCTGACCGCACCCGGACGATCTTTAACTTCCAATCGGCGCATTAACTCGGCAACCGTCATATCTGGAATATTTAATCGATGGGCTTCTTTTACAAAATTGTCGTATGCCTTCGCTCCGGCCGCGTCTTTTGCATCGTCTGGACGCTTCCCCAATACAATGTACTGGGTTTCAACTGCAATTTTACCGTATACGGTCGTACCCTTCAAATAGGCATCGTATTTATCGCCATGCTGATGAATATAACCGAGTACCTGAGTTAAGCGGTCTTGACCGCTGCCGTTGGTATCGATTAAACCGCATAACGCATAACGGGTATGATCTCCCGGCCGCCAATCTTGAGTAAAGATTTTATCGCCGCTGACTATCGGATCGGTTGCGCTTAATTCGGTTGCCAAACATTCTGACTGACTGGAACTTAAAATCCGTTGGACTATAACGGAGCCTTTCGGCTTTGTTGTACTGCTGGTTGCGTTGGCAGGATACACATCGAACGCCATTTGATTACGAATGTTGCTGCTTGACCCCAGGCTGATTATCGCAACTCCGCTTGCCGGATTGAAACTTAAAACCGTTCCATCTGGTTTGCTGAGAGATTTCCCCTGTTGTTTACTGACAATTTGAGTTAATTCAGTACCGACCTGGGTTAAGTCGTTTATACGATCATTTGCTGAACCTAACTTATTGTACAAATCAACAGAACTTTGTTCGTTATCTCGAAACACCTTGTCTATTTGTTCATATAAAGCTACTTTGGCATTGTTGATTTCCCATCGCTGAGTATTGGCATTGGTATAGGCGGTTTGAAGGGTTTGTTGGTCCTTTTGAACGGCGCTGATTATCGAAAGCAATTTTTGATCGTTCTTGTTTTCACGAGATAAATTGATGATTTTCAGCTGCTCCAGTTCGGCCTGACGCTGAGCCAAGGTTGCTTTTTGCTCTTGAATTTGGTTGTATAAAATACCGACCATTTTGGCGTATACTTTATCGGCATCTTCAACGTTCAAACCCGATTGAGGACCTGCGTATTTGTCAATATCTTTATTGAAAAGGTCTTGAACGTAGGGCAGACGCATATCAGCCGGACAGCCGATGAGCTTTTTTAATACCTCTACGTCGACGCTGACGGCATCAATTTCTGCCTGTTTGTCGGTTTCGCTTTTCAAGCTTTTTTCTATTGCCAAACGGGTTTCGTCCCATTTTTGATAATTCATATATACCCCCACGCCTAATCCGATGGAAAGCAAAATGAATAATATTAACGCTATTTGAACGCCTAAATTTCGACGCGTCATTGTTTAACTCCTACACCAATCTAAAACTAACACAGTTCAAATTTTACTGATTCTACTTGAAATTTTCTGGCTTGTATTACCGTAAATCAGCCGTTTCTTTTCCCTTTATTCAATAAAATAAGGGGTTAGCTATAATTATTAGCTGAAATCAAAACGGCGTCGATGAAAAAATCATGTAGTCTAAGTATAAATCTTCCAGACTGTATTATAGTTGATAATTCGTATTAATGCAACTCCTTTTAAATATTTTTTTCAAAATACTTCATTAGATAATATTAAAGCCAAAAATCGATTCTGTCAACCAAAAAAATAAAAATATTCCCAAATTCTATACGAACTTCTAAACTTTTGGTTTGATTAATCTGATTTTAACGATTTTTCCCCGTTACTTCAGCGGAACGTCGAATCCCTTTTGGATTTTTATGGGGGAACGAGCGATTTTCTTTCCCCATGGGTATTCAAAATAATTTTTTGTGATAAAATCAGGCAATATAGAGATTGATTGCACTTAAATTTTCCCGATAATCTCTCTTTAATAATCAGGAGATTCAAGCGGGGAAAAACTTACCTGAAATCAGTACAATGTCGTGTATCTTTCCTATTTTGACATCTATACTATGACTACTTGAATTTTTCTCTTGACGTCGTTTTGATTTTGCCCAATAAGTTGAGCTAAATCCTCGTTTTGCCGATCAAGGCGAAATGAAACGACTGGTTTATGAAAATATAAACCGGAA
>CAYZMZ010000299.1:0-4699 GCA_964479655.1 uncultured Planctomycetaceae bacterium | reverse complement strand
ATAGACGGAGTGCCGTTTTTTGTGCCCCCTTTATTTTTTCTGTTTACAACTTATTTTTGCAGTTGCAGGAAAGATTTCCGTCGGCAGAAACGATAAATCGGGTTGTTCCGGTTTCTCCTAAATGGATAACGCGAACTCCATGCTGTTGAAACATCTGGCGTCCTTTGCTTTGAGAATAGCTTTTGGATTCCGGAAAAACGGCATACTGCGCTTTTGTCCATTTAATAAATTCGTCTGACAAACTCAGGTATGATCCATGATGCGGGGCTTGAATAATATCGTAGCCCGGCGATTGTTCTGCCATGACTTCAGCAATCCCATTTCCTACCAAATCGCCGGTTAGTAACGCATTCCGTCCTGCGTATTGAAGGGACAAGACCATGCTATTGGCGTTTTCGGGACTGTACAAATCCAACACGCCTTTTTTACCAGGATGAAGAATTTCCGCTTTGTATAATTGGGAATTTCCCAGCGTATCCCCTCTTAATAATTCGATAGTATTTACGTGAGAATCCGTTAAAAATCGATGAAAACGATTGAGTGTTTGATTATCCCCTTCAGAAAAAGTCATGGGAGACAAGTAAACCGTATCAATTGAAAACCGGTCTGCTAAATCCGGCAGCATATTATAATGGTCTGCGTCCGCATGAGAAAGCAGTACTCCATGGATTTTTGTGATTCCCTGCCGCCATAGTTCGTTGCTTACCGACTGCGCCCCATTTTCCGGACTGGTCATCTGACCCGCATCATAGAGGAGATTTTTTCCATCCGGCAATCTGACCAAGGTGCACAAACCATGCCCTACATTAAGAAATTCAATCTCCAACTGCTCCGGACGGGTAAAATCACGGTAGACCGGAATAATAGCGACAATCGCTGCCCAACAGGCAAGTAGAGAGATTACTTTTATTCGGTTTTTTCGCCAGTAAGGAAGAAAAAGCCACAGAGCCAAAATCAGATAAAAACTGACAAGCAGCGATTCATATAAACCGCTGACCCAAAATCGGGTCCAATGCCAGCTATGAATTGTTTGAACACCATATTCAATAAACCAGAGTGAATATTTACAAACCCAGGCGCAATAGTCGGCCGCCCAATCGAACAGGGGAATTATATCGAAAGCCCCGATTATAATCGTCAACATTCCAGATAAGCTGGCGATAAATATAGGTATCCATAATAAAACGTTCAGAAATACGGAAAATAAAGACAGTACATGAAATCGAGTGGCTACCAGCGGAGCGATAACCAGAAATATTAACGATCCCATTAGAAATAATCGCAATGCCGCTTGCGCGATTCTTCTTTTCCAGGTTAATTGTTCAACCAATCCGCTGGTTTCAGTCCATACTGTTGGAGTAGGAATCAATGATCCGACCGCTTGTTCTACAAAAGGAGCAAGGGCAATTATTGTTACAACGGTGAGAAAAGACAGTTGCGTGCCTGCGTTAAACAACGCCGTTGGATTGAGAAACAACACGACAATTCCAGAACTGGCCAACACGTTGTAAGACAGAACGCGCTGATTGTTTATAGCCGCAATTGCTCCG
The DNA here is from genome assembly GCA_964479655.1 of uncultured Planctomycetaceae bacterium. GTDB lineage: Bacteria > Planctomycetota > Planctomycetia > Pirellulales > Thermoguttaceae > RUG11551. Next base: position 3,149 of record CAYZMZ010000299.1, on the reverse strand, counting down.
ATTAGACAAAGAATTCCTGCTCGAACAGCAGGCGGCTGCATTCCCGTTATTCCCACATAAAAAAGAATCATGATACTTACGGCTATCAATCTTGCCCGGCGGGAAATGGGAAGCAGGCGAAGTAAAAAATGCAGAAGCATCGCTAACATCATTACATGCAATCCGGAAACAACCAGTATATGAATCGTTCCGGTTTCCTGAAATCGACGAATCATTTCTTCCGGCAAATCGTTTCTGTTTCCCAACAAAAAAGCTCCGGCTAAACGGGCTTGACGACCGCTGTCTATACGTTTACTTAAACTTTTCTGTGCCTGATCCTGACATCGACCAAACCAGCGCAAGAAAGAAAAACGCTCCCCTGAACGAATCAGCGAGACCGCCTCGGGCGTTAAAACGCTAAATACCGATAAAATTCGTTTTCCGCGCAGATATTCCTGATAATCAAAATCGCCGACAACCTCAGCCGACGGCGGAATACGACCGATACCGGATAATTCAATTTCATCTCCCGCATGAAATCCCAGCAGATGACCGGTAATTGTAATACGTGTTTTCCCGTATACGGGAATCCATTTCTGACCATCGCGAATTTCATTTACCGCCATTGTAAAAATCGTTTTGTCAAATTCTGGCAGCGGAGAATAGCGTGGCGGAGATTCTACCCGTCGGGGAGATTCGGTGATTGTTCCGCGGATTACGCATTTCAATCCGGAGGAAGAATCCAGGAAAGAACATAAGTCCAGAACTGAATAAATATTCCAGTAGGTATAATGCCATAATCCTCCGACTGACATTAATCCCAAAGCAATACAAATCGATCCTGTTCGTATTCGCCAGGAATCTGATTTTATCAATAAGCCGATTATCCAAAACAGCGTTGCGACAATACCGAGGTTAAGCCAAACTTGCCAGCAGCTAATATTCCCGTATTTGTCAAGCGAGATTCCAGCAATCAAACAGAACAGGATAATAAGGGACGGCTGATAGCAAAAAATCGGGTCAACCGCAGGAGGAATAGTCCAAACCCAATCGTAGACCTGTTTGTTTTCTTCAGGACTTTCGTTAGGTTCGACAGAATCAGGGGTTGACATGATTATAGCCCGGATAATAGGCGTTTTTCGGCAGTACGGCGGATATATTCCGATCGGAATCAATTGTACCGATAGAAACCTCTGCCGTCAAGCCCGTATCGAGGAAAATTGCCACGTTTTTTAGATTTTTTGAATTTTGAAAACGGGACGACAAGACTGCAAAGAGCATGGAGAGACAAGGCAATAAAAAGCCCCCTCCGCTCATTTTTGTTCGCTGAATGTTAAAATAGATAATCATTAGGCAGAGTTGAGACAATTCTATTTAAAACAGATGACTTTAGGACTTGACGGCGAGGAAAAAATCTTTTATAATCGGGAAACATCGATGTTTTCATCGGAGAAATTTTGGTACTGTAAAAGCATTTTGGATGCGTGTTTTTTGTATTATTGTGAATGAAAGCGTTTGAATGGTAAAGCAATAAAACGAAAGGTATTAGAGATATTATACTATGACTGGTTGAATTTTCCTATTGCCGCCGTTTTGATTTTGCCGTCGTATGAATATTACTTTCCGTTTTGCTGATTAAGACCAATGAAACGGCGGTTTTATGGTAATATAAGCCGGAAAATTTCAAGTGGAACCAGTATAATTTGTCCGAAATTTGTATCATGTATATTTCAGATTGAGTTGTAAAGCGAGAAGATTTAGCCAATTTTATGCGTAACAAATCAGGCGGATTATCGAAGAAAACAGGCGGATTGCAAAATAATAGGCAATCTTGCGGTTTTTATGGGGAAAAAATACAACAATCCTCAAACCAACTTTTTCGCCCTGCGTATAATAAGAAATTCCATAGATTAGCGGAAAAAAAACGGGCAATTAGTCCTTTTTACGTAATACATTCAGCCGATCAGTGCGGTTCGGATACCACCGAATCGGATGCGGGAACGGTTCATTCGTTTTCGTTGCGGGTGGAATCAGGGGAATTGCTTAATTCGCCTTCTCCAGATTCACAACAAGATAAGATAGCGAATTTACAGACTGATATTTCCCGTTTAGAGGCGGTTTTGTTTTTAGCCAAAGAACCATGGAATGTGCGAAAATTGGCTCAATACGCCCAGATTGCAGATGGAAGTCGGGTAAATGCGTTAATTCAACAGTTAAATGAATCGTATCGCACTCGGCAGTACCCGTATAGAATCCTGACTACGGCGGGGGGGTATTGTCTGATGACCCGTCCGCAGTTCAGTCCGTGGCTTCGACGGATTCACGGCGGACGAGAATCGCAGTTAAAACTATCGCCGTCGGCGTTGGAAACGCTGGCTGTGGTTGCATATAAGCAGCCGGTGTTGCGAGTAGATATAGAATCCGTGCGCGGTGTTCAATGCGGAGAAACGCTTAGAAACCTGATGGATCGGGATTTAATTCGTATTGTTGGACGATCAGACGATTTAGGACGTCCTTTTTTATACGGAACGACCAAAAATTTTCTGGCTTCGTTTGGACTTAACAGTATTAACGACATCACAGAGAAAAAAAATACGAAAAATTTGGAAAATATCGAGAATTATGCTAAAGATACAGTATCAATGTCTGCGATAAGAACTCCAAAGAGCCAAAAGAATGAACTTTTTGATTCGGAAATACTTATAGATAAACAGAATCAAGACGTTCAACAGGCTGGTTCAGCAAATTATAATAAAAATACAAATGATGTTTGCCCTGATGTTTCGGCGGTCGAAACAGAGTCAGGTCAAATGGATGTTTCAGACGACTCCAGTTCGGGGTCTTTAACTTCACAGGAGAATCCTATGCTTCATACTTTAACCGATAGTTTTGTTTTGGGATTAGATACAGCCGCCTCTTTTACTGATATTACCTATCAAGTCGGAGACCCGGTTTCCAGCACTGCTTTAGTCGATTCTGATGACGATGATAACGAAGACGACGACTGGGACGAAGACGAGGACGACGATGACGACGACGATTCGGACGATGACGACGATCAATGGGACGATGATTGGGACGACGAAGACGATGACGATTTTGACGACGAAGATTTTGATGATGACGACGAATGGGAAGTCGTAGAAGACGACGAAGACAGTGAAGAAGAT
>CAYZMZ010000298.1:0-4732 GCA_964479655.1 uncultured Planctomycetaceae bacterium | reverse complement strand
TAGCGCGTTTGACTGGATTCTTCCGGCGGGAATTCCTGATAAAGGACGTGTTTTAACGCAAATATCCGCTTTTTGGTTTGATCTGCTTGGCGGAGATAATCATAAAGTAACCGTTGACGTGAACGAAATCCCCCAATTAAAGGGATTGGATACCACCGATTTGGTGGGGCGGTCGATGCTGTGCCGAAAGACAAAAGTCGTTCCAATGGAATGTGTTGTTCGAGGCTATATTACCGGCTCGGGCTGGAAAGAATATCAGAAATCGGGTTCGGTTTGCGGTATAAAATTACCGGACGGCTTGCTGGAATCGGCGAAGCTGGACGATCCGATTTTTACCCCGTCTACCAAGGCTGACGAAGGACATGACGAAAACATTTCCTTCCAACAGATGGCGGAATCGATTGGCGTGGCGTTGGCAGAGGAAATGCGCGAACGAAGTCTGGAAATCTTTATGAAAGGTTCTGACTACGCAGCAACCAAAGGAATTATTATTGCCGATACCAAATTTGAATGGGGTATTTTAGACGGCAAACTGATTCTTATCGACGAGGTTATGACGCCGGATAGCAGCCGATTTTGGCCCGCCGACCAGTACAAGCCGGGTCAGGGTCAGCCGTCGTTTGATAAGCAGTTTGTACGGGATTGGCTTTCCAATTCCGGCTGGGATAAAAATAGCAATCCCCCGCAACTGCCGCAAGATATTATCGATAAAACTCGCGCCAAGTATATCGAGGCTTACGAACGCTTAACCGGTAAACCTTTCCCTTGGAAATAAGAATTTGGGCGATTTAAGCCTGACGAAAAAATCTTTCGACAATTATTCAGCTGGGCAGTAAGTATAAACCGCCCAACTGAACGAGGAATGCGGCGGTATTGAAAAGCAACGCGAATCACTCAATTGACGTTCGCCAACTTGTTGCTCGCCAACACGACATTTGCCCCGGCTTGTTCAGCCGCCTACGCAATTGGGACGATAATCAGTAGGCGGAATAAACAAACGGGGTTGATTATTATTAGACGTTGAATCGAATCAGTAAAATATCGCCGTCCTGAACGATGTAGCCTTTCGGTTCCTGGCGCAACTGTCCGCGCGCTTTTATTTCCCGTTCGCTTCCCGCCGCCAGTAAATCGGTTACGGTCATAACTTCCGCCCGAATAAATCCGCGAGCCAGGTCGGTATGAATACTCGCGGCTGCATCAACGGCGGTACCGCCTTTTTTGAGAATCCAGGTTCGGACTTCCGGTTCTCCCGCTGTAAAAAACGTCATTTGTCCAGATTCGTCCAGCATTAATCGGATTAACTGGTCTTTATCGGCGGTAACCAAACCCATATCATCAATCATCGACTGGCGTTCTGCGGCGTCCATGGAGTCCAGTTCCAGCTGAAGAGAAATCGGAGCGGCGAAAACTTTGATTCCCTCAATACAAGAATTGAATCGCATCAAATCGGTTTCGTCGTCTGGACAGTTCATAACTACCATTCGAGGTTTTTCGCTGAATAAACGGAACGCCCGCGTGCATTTTTGTTCCTCTAAAGTCATTTGTTCCAAAGAAACCGCCTTTTCGTTTTCCAGTCCGGCAAGCACTTTCTTTAATACGTCTTGTTCAAACTGGAGTTTTTCTTTTTCCGGTTTTTGCAGAGGGCGTTTTAGCTGAGCGTCTAATCGTTCCAAACGATTCATAACAACTTCCATATCAGCCAGCAGCAGATCTTCGGCAAAGGAATTGTAATCGGCAACCGGATCGGATTTATCAAACGCCCCGACAACCAAAACCAGGCAGTCCGCCTCGCGAATATGAGCCAGCTTGGCAGGATTTCCTTCGTGATCCCGGCTTAAACCGGGCGTATCGACTAATTCCAGTTGCGCGTGCGTTTCCTTTTTCGGCTTGTATAAATCGCACAGCGGAGCAAATCGCTGATCGGGAATCGCAACCATGGCAGACTGCTCTTTATGAGATAACGCCAAATCCGGCATTATACCGGTAAGCCAATGAAACAACGTACTTTTTCCAGAACCTTTATATCCAGCTAATCCAATTTTCATAATATTTTCTAATTGACTTTCCTAAATTATTCTGCGGAACGCATTATACGTTCCGCAGATTAAGTGAATAAATATATCCACTGATTAATATTCTCCCGGAGGGGATAAGTATATGCCGCCGTTAAGATAATCAGTCGGGCAGCCAAATGGAACTTTTCTTTTCCGGTTCGGAATTGCCGGCGGGCGAATTGGGCTGATCGGGCGTCCACAGTCCGGATTTTTCTGCCGGAGCGGGTTGTTCAACCGGAGCGGCTGTCGGCGGATTCATTCCTTTTATTGCCTCGGCTTGCTGTTGAAGAGTCTGAACCAAATTCATGAGCATTTCCATGGTATGATGTTCGTCTTTGTGATCTCGATAAATCTGGTGCATGAGAGCCTCGGATTTTTCCAGGTTGCCCATAGACAGAAGCATTTGTAATTCGATTTAATCGAAATAGGAATCGGAAGTATTCTTCTGCTTGCAGAAATCTTTGGCGTTTTTGAGATTTTCCTCGAAATGACTGCGTGAAGACAAACACAGCTTTATGTACGCAGTCCGTTTTACGTCGTCAGGCATTCCATCGCGTCGAACGACTTCTTTGGCGACCGCATACATAAAACTATCTACGCCAAATACATTATATCGGGCATAAATAGCGCGAATATCGTTGTCAGGCAGGTTTGCCAAATCCAAATACTTGTACAAACTAGCAGGTAAAGTCCCCAGCTGATCAAAGGGAACTGTTAGGTATGTTGATTGCGATAAATTCAAAACCTTACGCAACTGGTTGAAATCGAGCAACGGATTTACCGAACCGATAATTTCTTCAACAACATCGATAACCGCGCAGGCAAGCATTTTTTTGGAATCCTGTGCAGCCGCTTCTCGAAGGGACATGCCCAACACGCCCAAGGGTATATCCGGCCAGCAATTAATCAGCAATTCGTTATAATGCTCTTTTTGCAGCTGAAGAATTTTGTCTTTGGGAGTATTTTCCGGAAACGCCTGTTGACGGGAGAAAGAATCCAACGTAACAGACGGCGTATCTATAGCAACCGATTCCGACTGTCCAACCAAACAATCGCCGATGGTTTCCTGAAGCATCTTGAGAATATCGTCCCGATCCGATTCCAGAATATTGGATAGCTCCAGCATCGCTTCTCTGTCTGTACGTTTACCCCAAACGGCAACCGAGCCGACAACCAGCGGAATGTCGTCCAAGGTAAGCTCGTCTGACCAGCTTACATGCTTGGGTACATCCAGCAGCATACCGATAAAAATAGGCGGCGGTCCATCGAAATTTTCCGACGACACGTTTTGAGAAAGAATTTGCGGACAGCTGAGCAACGATTCCCGCACTTTATCCTGATCGTTAATTTTGAACTGGATATTGTACAGCGGCAGAGTATCTCCCAGAGGATTACCGCTGAGCAGGCGGGAGAGAACCAGCGCGTTTTCCTGACGAATGGGATCGGGTTCTCGACTAGCGTACAGGGCGAACATTTTTGACGCAGCAGGCAATTTGCCGCGTTCCATATAAAGCACGCCGGAATTATAGGCGGAATTAGAATCGCCTTCATCGGCCGCGGCGATAGCTTCAAAAGCCTTGGCGGCTTTCTGCCATTGCATACGAGAGACCAATTCTAACGCGGCGGTAAACTCCGCAGTAACGGCTCCACGGCTGTTGGTTTTTCGCAGCGTGTACGACTGACGCAATTCCAGCGGAATAGCCGGGTCGGAAAGCATGCGGATGAGAACTCGATGACATTCTTCCTGTTCTGCGGTAATCTCCAATTTGTCCAAAAACGCCAACCGCAAATTTAACACAAATATCGCAGCGGGAATATTATGCTGTTCCAATTCGCCATGAAACAAGAGGGTTAGGGTTGATAGCATGGCGTTGGGATTCATGTCCGCCGAAGGACAGGCGAAACTGTTTTCCAAAAAGTCGAACGAGCTTTCCATATCGTCGGCGATTGCGAATTTTAAGCTCTTCCAAACCAAAGCCAAAGAATTATCCGGATGATACTTGTAGAAATCTTCAACCGCCGCGTTCCACAGTTGATACGAGGGCTGTTTACCGTCCTGGGCTTCTTTATAATATTTGGCGAAAAGGGCATCGCACTTATTGGCGTGCAAGCAAGCGCGTTCCGGGTTTTTCTCCAGCAGAGAATCAATAACTTTTAAACAAGCGGCAAACTGCTGCCCTTGAATCATTTTTTGAATGTTCTGCAAATCAGACAAATTATCGCCGCAGCAAGCGCGAATTTTTTTGCCCGTGCCTCCGGGACAAAGAGAATTAAGTTCCAAACTCATGGGAATATTCCTGTTTTGGTGAAAGTTATAATTTTATACGATACAATGTTTATATTTTATACTATGACTACTCGATTTTCCTAGCGAAGCCGGGAGATTTCAAGTGGAACCTGTATACAAGCTGGGACAATTTCAAGCGAAACTTGTATAATATAGGACTTGTCGCAGAACACAATTTTATTTGTGCGACAAAATTTGTTAAAAAATACAGTTCCTTATTCTACCAAAAAAATGAAATCATTTCGAGGGGGACTGGTTCTATATTTAATGGAATCATTTTTTGATGACCGTCGGAAACCAATATAACAGCGATTTCAACAAATATTTCTTGTATTTTGTTGACAAAAAGGAAAAAATCGACGCCCTATTTTCCGGCTATCGACGATATTTT
>CAYZMZ010000297.1:3453-4768 GCA_964479655.1 uncultured Planctomycetaceae bacterium | reverse complement strand
CTTGGGAGGGGAGTTTGAAGTAATCTTTCCATATTTTTGTTCCATTTCGTCGTTAACGGGCTTTATGATATTGTAATAACCCCAAAGACCAATTATGTACAACTCGATTATTAAAAGGAAGCTGTAAAGAAAAATATCGCGAACATCATAAGAGGGAGAATCCGTTAATCCTGCAAACTAAAGATACACCTGTTCAACAAGAATAATAATTTGCCCCGCACACAAAAACGGGCAAAAAAAATGTTAGTATATTAAACCAACGTGACGTATACAATTTTTGCTCTGTAGAAACATTAGGCATTTGCAATTCCTTTCAAATAAATAGACTTTGATTAAACCACAACTATTATACATCATATTATACTAAAAAAAGATGATTATGTCAACATCAGCAATAAAAATAGGTAAATCGATCGAAAAAAGTTTGCGTCCCATGCAGCGAAGTATCGTTGCTGGATCGTCTTCTTTTGCGGAACTAGGAATCAATCTCGAAAATTTATCCGCTTTAAAAACGGAAGATCAATTTTACGTTTTATCGCAAAGCATTTCGTCAATTGACAATCCCGCCCAGCGGGCGGCGATGGCAATGGAAGTTTTCGGCAAATCGGGAACTGAGCTTTTACTGCTGTTTGCAGCCGGAGCGGACGGTATGCAAAAAATGGACACGATGGCTGACGAATTGGTTTTGACGATGAACCAATCCGCTGTAACCGCGTTTTTGCCCGATGATAAGAAGGAATAATATTTTTCAAAAGGAGAAATCATGAAAAAACAGACTGAAATAGAGGTTCGCGGTACAATTGTACGCGTCGCAAAAATCAACAACGAAGATTATGTTTGTATTACGGATATAGCCGCGCTGAAAAACCCTCTTGAGCCGAAAGACGTGGTTAAAAACTGGATGCGTAGTCGTGCTACCATCGCATTTCTCGGTCTGTGGGAAAAGCTGCACAATCCGAATTTTAAAGGGGTCGAATTCGACCCCCTTTTGCAGAGTGCCGGCGAAAACTCGTTTACTATGAGTCCTTCGCGCTGGGTTGAAACGTTGAATGCTGTAGGTATCGTCTGTAAAATCGGGCGAGGCGGAGGAACTTATGCGCACCGGGATATTGCGTTTGAATTTACGTCTTGGGTGTCTGTTGAGTTCAAACTCTATTTAATAACGGAGTTTGAACGTCTTAAAGCCGAGGAGCAAAAACAACTGGGCTGGACGGCGAAGCGGGAGCTATCCAAGATTAACTATCGGATTCATACCGAGGCGGTTCAGCAGAATCTGATTCCTCCAACGCTTGACAAACGAAGTGCGGCATTTATT
>CAYZMZ010000297.1:0-3443 GCA_964479655.1 uncultured Planctomycetaceae bacterium | reverse complement strand
GACTGGCCTATGTCAACAAGATGGATATCACCGGCGCTGACTTCTTCCGCGCGGTCAGAATGATGAAGGATCGGCTTCGGACCAATGCCGTCCCGATCCAGCTGCCGATCGGCAAGGAAGAAACGTTTAAAGGGATCATCGACCTGGTCTTGATGAAAGCGGAGCGTTACGCGGACGATGAAGGAAAAGTCATCGAGCTGAGTGACATTCCGCAGGAATTGCTGGCCGAGGCGCAGGAATGGCGCGAGAAGCATCCCGAGGAAAAGGGGAATATTCGCGATTACGCTTCGATTAACGAACTAATTTGCCTGTCGAATTTGGAAAATCTCAACTCTGTATTTATTCAGGAAGGACTTCCGCAAAGCGAACGACTGATGAAATTAAATGCTATTGCTATTGATCAGATGAAAGTTTTAATGGATGTTACCGGTCGAACTTTATTTTTGCCCGATGATAAGAAGGAATAATATTTTTACCTCTGCATTTGCTATGCAATTACAACCACGACGCAACGAAAATCGACCAGGACAGAGGTATCTACTGAACGCAGATGTCCTCGTCTGCCGAAATACAGGAAAAGACCCGCAAATTGTTCCCCGGGGTTCATTTTCCTTTTTCGTGTAAATAATCGATATTCTTCCCTTTTTTTGCTATTGACTTTTTCTGAACAAAAACATATAATCTATCACGCCAATTCACCTCGCCGAAAGAACGGGTTTCTGTGCTGATCCTGTTTTATACCGCGCTTCTTGAATGTGAACAAAGTACGACAAGTGAAGAAATTGACCTTGATATTTATTCAGTTCCGTGGAATATGTTTTAGGACGGTTATGTATTGAGGTTGTGCTTTGACAACGTGATTTTTCCTGACGATGCCGTTTTGATTTCGCCCCCGTAGGAATAAATACTCACAGTTTTACGGATTATGGCGAAATGAAACGGCTGGTTTATGATAACAGCAGCTGAATAATTTCAGGTGGAATCAGTATACAGAACATATTTTAGGAATAAAATGGACATACAAGACGGACTATTTGACGATAACGACGAAGGGGAGCTTTTTAACGATAACGTTAAACCGTTATATATTCAAAATCGTCGATATTTGGGTAATAAATATCGTCTGCTGCCTTTTATCCAACGAGTGGTTTCTGCTCATTGCGGACGAATCAACTCGGTTGCGGATATTTTTGCAGGTACGGGAGCTGTCGCGTCTTTATTCCAGGATAAACAGGTAATAACCAACGATATTCTATATTCTAATTATCTTTGCCATGTGGCGTGGTTTGCCGATCAGACTTTTTCAAACGATTTACTTCTGCATTATCTTTTTCGGTACAACCATACAGTTGTAATTGCAAGTAATTATATGTCGGACAATTTTGCCAATACGTATTTTGGCAATCATGCTTGCCGTCTAATCGGTTCTATTCGGGAAGAAATAGAGAATAATTATCGAAGAGAAAAAATAAATTTTCGTGAACGCGCTATTTTAATAACGTCTCTTTTGTATGCGATGGACAAAGTTGCCAATACCTGCGGTCATTATGATGCCTGGCGGCAGCAGCAAACGGAGTTTGCCCAAACGCTGGATTTGCGTATTCCCGATATTTCACCGTTCGAGTGCAATCAGGGAAATCAATGCTACAACACGGACGCAAACGATCTGGTAAAATCCATACAAGCCGATTTGGTATACATAGACCCTCCGTATAATTCACGTCAGTATTCTGATCTGTACCATTTATTGGAAAACGTTGCCCGGTGGGAGAAGCCGGAAGTATTCGGCGTTGCGCGAAAAATGGATCGTATGGATATTAAGAGTCGGTATTGTACATGTCAGGCTCCGGAAGCCTTTAGGGATTTGATCTCTCATGTGCAAGCAAAATTCCTGTTAGTTTCATATAACAATATGGCGCAAAATGGCGACGGACGTTCCAACGCCAAGATTTCCGATAGCGAAATCATTTCCATTTTAAGTTCTCGCGGGGACGTACAAACGTTCTCTGAAAATTATAAATCGTTTTCTGCCGGAAAATCTTTTCGTCAGGATAACGAAGAAAGGCTATTCCTTGTCACTGTTCGATGAAATCCGAATAATCGATAAAATAGCTTCTCCGCTGAACTATTGAGAAATTCGACCACGTGAAAATATATTTGTTCACTTGGTTTGTATGTTTAGCTGTCCTTTTGTTTTTCGGTCCCTATTATCCACTCGGTTCCCTTTGTCCCTTTCTTACGGCATACTGTTGATTTTTGTTTCTAATTCTGCAATACGTTTTGAACTCATGTATTCACCCAATAATTTCATGGTTTTATCAAACATCTGGTTAATACGAGCTTGCTGAGCCGGTTCCTTGGTAAAAAATCGGCTTTTTCGAGATTCTAAATCCCGTAAAAAATCGTCGCGCGTTTTCATCTTGCGAATATCGTTGAGTAAATCGTGCGCCGCCTGTTTATCCGATTTGGCAATCTTGGCCTCAATTCGTGCCATCGCAATTTCACGAAGTACGATTTGATCAACGATCTCTTCCTCAATTCCTTGCAAATAACCCTCTGCCTGAAGACGCAAGTCGTCGTCCATGACTGGAGCGGTCAGTTCTGATTGACTGCCTGGAAGTATCGGTAATTTTGCCAACAACGCATTTCCGTTTTTAATTACCAAAATATGAAGCGGGGAAACAGAATCCGGTTCAACGATAAAGTTCCCGTTTAAATCGGTATTACCGACTTTTTTGTTTTCGTTGGTAATCGGATCAACGCGATATAAGGCGTAACCGCGCAGCGGCTTGCCGGCATCTTTTTGCGCAACCAGTTTTAAAGTCGTGCTATTTTGAGTAGGATGAACTAAAATCGCCAAGGCTTCTACCCGGCCGCGGCGGCGTGCGGAAAGAGCGTTGCGCATACCCGATTCAATCCGGCAAAAAAGTTGGGATTTGGAACTAGCCTGCCCCTTTGCTGATTCCGGCGTGTCTATCGTCCAAAAGTACGTCCAGTCAATCGGATTCACCTTTTTTAAGGAGCCGTCATTTTCATTGTATAATAAGCTGTTTTTCCCATAATTGCCTATACCTGAAACTTTGCAAATTTCCTTATCTATTAGAAATGATGTGTCCACGCATGCAGTATATTTAAAATTTTCATATTTATTTATTTCTTCCGCTAATTTTTCTAATAATATATTTACCTCTTTGTGATAATCCGTACCAAATGAAGACACGCTCAATATCCCTCTATCTGAAGGGGTAAGCATTTTATAGCCTTCCCCGTAAGGAATTCCTGCTGTAATTATACTCGGGAGGATACTTGGAGGGATGGAGGGATCTTTTGACTCCTCCATGCTCTATATGCAGAAGCTCTTTGCTGTTATGGGCGTCAGCCTGCTGCTTCAAATCTGGAAAGGGCACAGGCTCCCTCTGGTTATTGGACCGGCAACCGTTTTG